>NZ_LIRE01000215.1 GCF_001402795.1 Pseudanabaena sp. 'Roaring Creek' | reverse complement strand
ATTCCCACCCATTCTTTAATTTTAAGTATTTAGGTATTTATCCATGTCTCCAATTGCTACTCAAGCCGATACTCAGGCTGCTGCTCAATCTACTACTCAATCTGCTACTCAATCTGTTATTTATCATGAGTTGTTTGTCCCCTCACCCAAGGATCCGCAATGCCTATTGCAGAATCTCTTGGATTTCGGTCTTTTTTCGAGCTATATGTTGTATCAAGGCGATCGCGAAACTCGGATTGCGGGAAACACCCTAGGGAGTATTTCGGTAAGTACGGAAGCGGTGACCTGTACTTATATGGGGCAAACCCAGTCTCAACCGATTACCGATCCGCTCAAACAGGTGGAATCGGCTCTAGCCTCTTTACCAATCGAAAATTGGACTGCCTATGGCTACGTTAGTTTTGACATGGCGAGGTTTTATTCACCCTATACCAAGGCAATTCAACAGCCGCTACTCAATTTTTTCATTCCTGAGACAGAACTGCATATTACCGATCGCGGCATTCGGATCAGAAGCGTGAAGCCCATTACGAAAATCCTTGAAGCTCTGTCTATCGATGCGCCACTGCGTAGCTATAAGGCTACTCCCCCTGTTGTTGATTTTGCCGATCGCGAATACTATCAGACGCAGGTAAGCAAATTGATCCAAGCAATTCGGGAAGGACATTTGCATAAGGCGATTCTTTCGCGCTCTGTCAAGGTGAAAGGCGAAATGGATTTACTAGGAACCTATTGTCTTGGTTCTCAAAGCAATAATTCTGTCCGTTCCTACTGTTTCCAGATGGACAATGTGAGTGCGGTCGGTTTCAGTCCAGAGATTTTGATGACCGTAGATCGCGATCGCTTTGTCATCACTAACCCCTTAGCAGGCACCCGTCCCCGCTCAGAAGATCTCGCTCGAGATCAACAGTTAAACCGCGAACTATTTACCGATGCGAAGGAGGTCAAGGAACATGCCCTATCTATTTGGCTTGCCCAAGATGAGATCGGTGAGTTTTGCATCCCTGAAACGGTGAAGGTTTTTGATTTCATGCAGGTCAAACAATATCGCTGCGTGCAACATCTTTCCTCTCGCGTTGGTGGCGAGTTGAAACCCGAAAAAACGCTATGGGATGCCTTAAAAGTCCTATTTCCAGGCATTACGGTTTCGGGCATCGATAAACAGAATGCTTTGGCATGGATCGATCGCTTAGAAGCCGAGCCCAGAGGTTTGTATGCTGGTGGAATCGGCTGGGTGGACAGTCACGGAACTGCGGATCTCGCGATCGCGATTCGCTCCGCCTATCAGTACGATGAATCAATCTGTTTTAATGCTGGCGCAGGTATTGTGGCGGAGTCGATACCCGAAAGTGAGTATGTGGAATCTGTCAATAAAATGAATACGATGTTGACCAATTTAGTTCTCAAGTAGCTTCGTCTGAGAGAGTCGCAGGTTATGCAACTCTCTCTGTTATACCAATTCACGAACGTGAATTGGTATAACAATGTGACAACACTTTCGTGGATTGGTATAAGGGTTTTCAAATTAAGAAATGGCTACGCCATTTCTTAGAAACCATTTAAGAATCACTTTTTGCGGTCACAAAATCTAAGAGATCCCCCTCTATCCCCCTTAAAAAGGGGGAAGAATTGAATTCTCCCCCCTGCTTTTTAAGGGGGGCTGGGGGGGATCTAGTGAATTCTTAAATGGTTTCTTAACTTCGTATTATTACGATTGACCGTGGTCTGGAAGTAAATCTTCCGCGTTGCGGAGCGGAGGGAATTTATAACTAATTACCCCAATTGCGACCATTAAAAGGGAGGCGATCGTCACCAATAGGGCAATTCCTGAACCTTTACCTATGCCAATAATGGGCGTAAATATGGTGGCAAAGAGGCTCCCAGAATTCATGGCGGGTTCAAAAATGCGATCGGCTAATACTCCCGCGATTAGGCTCGCAAATGCGCCAACTACCAATCCCAATGCATGGGCTGATGCTAGCACTCGTCCTTGCACCTCAGGCTGTACTTTGGCATACCAGACGGCATAACTGGAACTATAGGTTAGAGGAACACTAAAGGCGGCGAAGAAATGGGCTCCAATCCAAATCCAAGGCGTTTGTCCCAGACCTAGGACGCAACTGCCGAGCCCCACGCCGATAAATCCGACGATCATCCCGCGAATTTGGCGTTTAAAGCCCCCGAAAACGCTCAAGGTCGCCCCTCCCACAACACCGCCTATACCTGCCGCAGTCACAACCATACTCAATATCTGAGTACTTCCATTAGTACGCGCAAGGATCATGGGTTGATATAAGGTTTCCACCATGTGGTAGGTAAACAGAAACAAACAAAAAGTAACGGTCATTGCCAATAGACTCGGTCTGGCGAGGATGTAATTAATCCCCCAAAACAATTGCTGTCCGATCGTTTTGCGATTGATTTCCATAGTTTCTTGGCTTTCTAGTTGGGGAATGCGTACCATGAGCACCGTCCCAATGCCGATTAAAAAAGTTGTGAGGTCGATCGCAATGATGCCAATCAAGCCGATCGCGGGATAGAGTGCACCGACAAGCGCGGGTGCGATAATTGCCGAACTGTAGTTGATCAGCGTTCTCATGCTACTCACGCGGGCGTAGTGCTGCTGAGGCACGATGGATGAAATCGATGCGGAAAAAGCTAGCCCTTGTATCTGCCCACAGCAGCCATAGATGACTGCTAAGGAATATAGATGCCAGAGATGGAGGTTTTGCGTTGCGTAAAGCAATCCAATTAAAACCGTACATAGAGCGACCCCCACATCGCTAAAAATCATCAGATATTGACGATTGAAGCGATCGATAATTAACCCTGCGAATAGAGCGATCGCTATTTGGGGGAGCAGAAAAAAGAAACTGAGGAGCGCGATCGCTGTGGTTTGCTGAGTCATCTGCCAAATCCAGATGGTGAGTGCAAATTGGGTCATCTCTGTCCCAATCGCCGAAGCCATCTGCCCGCTCCAAAGAATTGTAAAAATACGCACGACAAAAATCTTTAAACATCTTCAAAAATAATGTTCCATCATGGCATATTTATTGATAAAGATTACTAATAAATAAAATTGAATTTCCCATGATATCTTTGTAGATATTGCTTGTTTCTCGGAGATTGATATGTTAATGTCAATATATTCTCTTGAGAATTATATGCAATAAGCTTGTAAACCTTTGAAAAATTTATGAAGATCGTGCAATCGGTTGGTATTCGTTCGCTGGCAGTCAGCTTTCCCCACACAATTCGCACCAATCAATATTGGCAACAAAAATTCCCTGAATTGTTTCAGGTTAACCCAAGGCAAAGGCGAGTGAAACTCTCTGAAGCCTTTGAATCTATGGAATCTAGCGCCACTGCCAACGGAATCGATCTCTGGTTGCAAGAACTTACGACCTATCTAGCCGATCCATTTCGAGGCAGTGTCAATCGGCATGTGGTATCAGAAGGTGAATCCTCCCTATTGCTTGAATGTCAAGCAGCTCAAGATGCGATTAGGGCGGCAAATCTATCGCCCGATCAGATCGATTTAGCCCTCGTTTCTTCGCTCTTTCCCGATACGGTGGGAACTGGGCTAGCGACTCAACTGGCGGAGCGACTGGGACTGAATTGCCCAGCTTGGAATCTAGAATCGACCTGCGCTAGTGCCCTAATTGCGCTCCATACCGCTCAAGCTTTCTTGCAAACTGGAACCTATCGTCATATTTTGATTGTGGCTTCCCATCTGGGCTCTCAAGCGGTGAATGAAACTGATACTCTTTCCCTGTCGATGGGGGATGGGGCTGGAGCGATGGTTGTGAGTAGCGATCGCCCAAATCGTGGACTCATGAGTACAAAAATCGTACCGACAACCGCAACGATCGGAGCCTACATCCATGGGTTAGCGATCGATGCCCAAGGAAACCCACGCTTCCAAACTAGTACAGGTGACAATGCCAGTAGCCTCGGAGAAACGGCTGTGGATCGGGTGCGCCAATGTTGTTTAACCGCTGTTAAAGAAGCAGGTGTTAGTCTCGACCAAATCCATTGTTTTGCCTTTAATACGCCCACAGCTTGGTATGCGAGCGTATGCGCTAAAGCCTTGGGAATCGATCCTGCGAAGGTAATTGACCTATATCCACTCTATGCCAATCTTGGTCCCGTTTTTCCCATTGCTAACCTCTATCATGCAGCAATGCAGGGGAAAATTCGTGACAATGATTTGGTGTTGGTATATGCCAATGGTGCTGCTGCGACTGCCGCCGCGATCGTAATGCGTTGGGGGGATGTGGGTTTAGGGGCTAGGATTCCCCCAGCCTTGAATCTCTCCCAAGATAGTTCTCAAAGTAATTCCCAAAGTAATTCTCAAGATAATTCCCAAAATAAATTGCAAGGAATTGCGCAGTTAGAAAATCTAATTCCTTTAGAAAAACAGATAGAAAAACAAATTCTTCCTCTTCCTATCGAGCAGCCTGTAGCTTTGTTTGCCGAAGCTTCTATCAAGCAGCGACTGGAGACGGCTGATTTGGAAGATCGCTATGGGATCTTGGTTGCTTATCTACAGGATTGGCTAGCAAATTCACAACAAATTACCCCCAGTAATATCAGCGATCGCGATTGTTTGGCGACTTTACTGGATTCTTTAATGGCGATCGTCTTCCGCCATCGTATTGAAACCGATTTACAAATCCGCGTACCGATGGAGAATTTTTTTGGCGAAAATACGATCCAGCATCTGGCGGAATTTTTGCTGGCTCGGCTTGCCGTTGCCAAGGTTATTAACCACAATGCGCTCGAAAATGCGATCGGCAATGTGCTTGAAAATGCGATCACGGGAAACTCTCACAGTCAGCTAAATCGAGAAATTATCAGCTTGTAGAGTGTTCCCATCCATACCATTACCCCTCTCATTTCTCATTTCTCCTTATTGTTATCAATCTCATTATTTTTACCTAGGCAGAAATAATGAACGAACATTTATCTAGCTAATCTAGAGCTAATTTAGAGCTAATTTAGAGCCAATCTATGAATCTGTATTCACTTTTAAACTCACTCTCTAATATCGGTATTAAATTATCGGCTGAAGGCGAATCTCTGCTAGTGGATGCCCCGCAGGGAGTCTTAACTGCCGAATTGCGCGACTCCATTATTAATCGCAAGAGCGAGATTTTAGCATTGCTGCACCAGCATCAGACTAGTCCTACGGAAAATGATTTGCCCGCGATCGTTCCCGATCCCGAATCGCGTTATGAGCCATTCCCGCTGACCGATATGCAGCACGCTTTTTGGATCGGACGCAGTGGCGTACTGACCTTGGGCAATGTTTCCAATCATGGATACTATGAAATAGAAGGAAGTCATCTCGATTTTGAACGCTTAAATCGCGCCCTACAGCAATCGATCTCGCGCCATGATATGTTGCGGGCTATCGTGCGTCCCGATGGACAACAGCAAATCCTGAAGGAAGTTCCGCCCTATCACCTTGCGGTGGTAGATCTGCGCGGACAAACACCGACAGCGATCGCTGATCGACTTGCAGCCATCAGGGAAGAGATGTCCCATCAAGTATTACCCGCCGATCGCTATCCTTTGTTTGATTTTCGCGTGACCTATTTAGATGGCGATCGCACCCGTTTGCATATCAGTTACGATCTGCTTGTATTTGATGCTTGGAGCCTATTCCGTCTATTTGAAGAATGGTTTCAACTCTATCAATGTCCCGAAGCGGTTTTGCCACCATTAGAGCTTTCCTTTCGGGACTATGTTCTTGCCGAACAGTCTTTACCGCAAACCAAGCTTTATCAGCGATCGCAGGAATATTGGCTCAAACGCCTCAGCAATTTGCCCCCCGCGCCAGAATTGCCCCTCGCCAAAAATCCGCAAGAACTGAAACAGCATCGCTGTAAACGCTATCATGCTCAAATGGAGCGAGATGACTGGCAAAGGCTCCAGCAAAAAGCCAAAAATATTGGTTTAACGCCTTCGGGGCTATTGCTTGCCGCCTTTGCCGAAATTATCGCTCTCTGGAGTCAAAATCCGCAATTTACCTTAAATTTGGCGCTATTTAATCGCCTACCAATGCATCCCCATGTCAATCACCTATTGGGGGACTTTACCTCAGTAACCTTACTAGAGGTCGATAATTCTCGGCAAGAACCCTTTGGCGATCGCGCCCTGCGACTCCAAAAACAACTCTGGCAGGATCTCGAACATCGCTACTTTAGCGGGGTAAGGGTGACACGAGAACTCACTCGCCAACAGGGTAATGTGCCCAACGCGATGCCCGTAATTTTTACCAGTACCCTCGGATTTGCCGCTATGGGGCAGGAAACTTTGACCTTTAGTCATTTTGGTGAGTTAGTATATGGCATCAGCCAAGCTTCTCAAGCTTGGATGGATGTGCAGGTTTGGGAAGAGAAGGAAACTCTCACCTTTAACTGGGATGTAGTGGACGAACTGTTCCCCGATGGCGCGATCGCCGATATGTTTGCGACCTATTGTCATTTCCTCGAACGCCTAGCTAAGTCTGAGGAAATCTGGATCGAACCCAATCGACAACTACTTACCTCTGAGCAACTGTTAAATAGAAATATTGCCAATTTCACAGATGCCGATATTCCGAAGGTTTTATTGCAAGAACTATTTAAGGAGCGAGTAAGGGAATATCCCGATCTCTCTGCGGTAATTACTTCCCAAAAATCTATTTCCTATCAGGAATTAAGCGATCGCGCCCATCAGGTCGGTTATAAACTCAGACATTTAGGTGTAGTTCCCAACCAGCTAGTAGCGATCGTTATGGAAAAGGGATGGGAGCAGATCGTTGCGGTCATGGGAGTTTTGTTGTCAGGAGCTGCCTATGTGCCCATTGCCCCCGATCTGCCGCCAGAGCGCTTGCAATATCTCCTGAAAAACAGCGAAGCACAAATTGTATTAACTCAATCTTGGTTAGATGACACCTTGATTTGGGATCGCAGTATGAAGAGATTTTGTCTCGATCGCGAAGACTTTTATAAAGACTTTCATAAAGATTTTCATGACGAGAAGGAACTATCTCTTCCACCTCTGCAAAATCCTGATGATCTTGCCTATGTAATCTATACTTCTGGCTCCACGGGTTTACCCAAAGGAGTAATGATCACCCACCGCAATGTCGCGAATGTGATCGTTTACACGAACCAAAACTATCAAGTTACCCATCGCGATCGCATTCTTGCTTTAACGGCGCTTAATCACGATCTATCGGTTTATGACATTTTTGGGATGCTCAGTGCGGGGGGCGCGATCGTCTTGCCTGACGCGCGATCGCTCAAAGATCCCCACCATTGGGCAGATCTGATCGAGACGCAGCAAGTGACATTGTGGAACTCGGTTCCAGCCATGATGGAAATGTTGGTGAATGCTATCAGCGATCGCGCGGCATCCGCTACTTCTAATTTGACCTCTAATTTGACCTCTAATTTGCGTTTAGCCATATTGGGAGGGGATTGGTTTCCCGTCTCCCTACCCCATCGCATTAGGGCTGTAGTTCCCCATATCGATCTATTGAGTATTGGAGGACCCACCGAAACCACCATTTGGAATATTGGCTATCAAGTGAATGAAGTCTCGCCTGATTGGAAAAGTATCCCCTACGGTCAGCCGATGACCAACTCAAAATACTACATTTTGAATGAAGCCTTAGATGATTGTCCGACATGGGTAGCGGGTCAAATGTATTGCGCGGGAGTGCAGGTAGCCAAGGGTTATTGGCAAGACGAAACTAGAACTAAGGCTGCTTTTATCACTCACCCAAGAACGGGGGAGCGAATTTATCGTACTGGCGATCGCGGTCGCTATTTAAAGGATGGCACGATTGAATTTTTAGGTCGGGTCGATTTTCAAATTAAACTACGCGGTCAGCGTATGGAAGCAGGGGAAATTGAAGCCGCCTTAATGCAACATCCCAAGGTCAAAACCGCCATTATTAAGATCGTGGGAGAGGGACAACAGGCTCAGTTAGCGGCTTACATTATTCCCCAAATGGACGATGCGACGCTAGCACCAACGGTGGAGGAACTCAGTCAATTTCTGGGACATAAGTTGCCGAGTCCGATGATTCCTTCTATCTATTTGTTCCTTGACAAATTCCCCCTATCGGCTAATGGAAAGGTCGATCGCCAAGCACTACCGACGCAGGTATCCTTATTTCAAACCCGAGTGGCAGCCTACACCGCTCCGCAAAATGCAATCGAACGGGCGATCGCTTCCGTTTTACAAGCGGAGTTAGAACTGGAAAAGGTTGGGGTCAATGACAATTTCTTCGATCTTGGCGCAAATTCACTGCTAATTACTAACGTTTATCGCAAACTAGGGCTCGCCTTGCCACAGGAAATTCAATTGATTTCTCTGGTCGATCTCTTTAGTTATCCTACGGTGAAGGCTTTAGCGCAGCGATTGACCCAAGGGCAGACCACAAATGTTTTAGAGCAGCAGAAATCAGCGCAAAGATTGGATGCTGGCAAGAATCGGATTAAACAACGATTGGATCGATCTAAACAGACAAATGTGCTGTGATAAATGGCTACTTAATCCCAATTCCCAAAATGGCGTTGCCATTTTGGGAATCTCAAAACCTCACACCAAATCAAGAAATGGCTTAGCCATTTCTTGATTTGAGAACCCCTATGCCAATTCCCAGAATGGTATTGCCATTTTGGGAATCTCAAAACCTTGAATGCGCATAAATCCTGCGATCGCGATTAATCGAGATTAATATTTTTACCAAATAAGCATTATGAATTCCCATCAAAATGGTTTAGAAATAGCAGTAATCGGTCTGGCGGGAAAGTTGCCAGGAAGCCCTACCATTGATGATTTCTGGAAAAATCTAGAAACAGGTGTAGAGCTAGTCACTCCCTTTAGTAAGTTTAATAAATCCCAATCATCCCAACAGGGATCAGATGCGAAGGATATCCCTTTGTCCGCAAAGATACCTCGATTTGGATCGATATTGCAGGATGTGGATCGATTTGATGCGGCTTTCTTTGGGTTCAATCCTAGGGAAGCAGAAGCTATGGATCCCCAGCATCGACTCTTTCTAGAATGTGCTTGGGAAGCCCTCGAAAATGCAGGCTATCGGTCTGAAACTGAGTCTAGTCCCATTGGCGTATTTGCTGGCGTAGGCATGGGAACCTATCTGCTCTACAACCTGAGTCCCAATCCCAACTTTATTGAGTCGAGGGGATTCTTACAAACTTTAGTGGGAGTGGACAAAGACTATCTGCCTACCCGTGTTTCCTACAAGTTGAATCTCAAAGGTCCGAGCATGAGCGTGGGAACAGCCTGTTCGAGTTCTCTCGTCGCAGTCCATTTAGCCTGTCAAAGCTTGTTGAGTGGCGAATGTGATATGGCTCTGGCAGCGGGAGTTTCCGTAAAAGTGCCCCAGAACGAATCCACCCTATCCCCCGAAGAGATCGTCTCTCCCGATGGTCATTGTCGAGCCTTTGACTGTGGGGCGAATGGCACGGTGGGTGGCAATGGTTTGGGAATCGTGGTACTAAAGCGCTTAGAAGATGCGATCGCCGATCGCGATTGCATTTATGCAGTAATCAAGGGCTCGGCGATTAACAATGA
The DNA here is from genome assembly GCF_001402795.1 of Pseudanabaena sp. 'Roaring Creek'. Lineage (GTDB taxonomy): Bacteria > Cyanobacteriota > Cyanobacteriia > Pseudanabaenales > Pseudanabaenaceae > Pseudanabaena. The sequence goes on along the minus strand of NZ_LIRE01000215.1, from coordinate 26,234 downwards.
TGGCTCGATGAAAGTCGGTTATACCGCTCCCAGTCAGGAAGGTCAAGCAAGAGCGATTCGTGCCGCGCAAATGATGGCGGAAGTAGAACCCGACACCATTACCTACATGGAAACCCATGGTACGGGCACGGCTCTGGGCGATCCGATCGAAGTTGCCGCCATGACCCAAGCTTTTCGAGTCGCGACCGATCGCCGCCAATTCTGTGCGATCGGTTCCGTGAAAACCAACGTGGGTCATTTAGATGCCGCCGCAGGAATTACGGGTTTCATTAAAACCGTACTGATGCTGCATCACAAAAAGATCCCCCCCAGTCTTAACTTCACAGCGCCCAATCCTCAGATTGACTTTGCGAATAGCCCATTTTTTGTCAATACCCAACTGACGGCATGGGAACCCCAAGGAATTCCTCGCAGGGCTGGGGTGAGTTCCTTTGGTTTTGGTGGCACAAATGTACATGTTGTGTTGGAAGAAGCTCCTGCACCAATAACAACCGATCTAAAGCCGAGGGCTTATCAGATCCTCGCGCTTTCTGCGAAAACAGAGACAGCCTTGGACAAGGCAACTGCAAATTTAGGCGATTATCTCAACCAAAAAACCGAGCTTAACTTAACGGATGTCGCCTATACCTTGGGGATTGGACGTTGGGCGCTACCCCATCGAAGGGTGGCGATCGCCCAAACCTTGGCAGATGCGAGCCAAATCTTGCTGCAACAGCCAGAGCGATCGCTGACAGGACATGCTGAAGCAAATAATACGGCAGTTATGTTCATGTTTTCTGGGCAAGGCTCGCAGTATCTAAACATGGCGCGAGAGCTATATATGAGCGAGCCGACTTTTCAAGCAGAATGCGATCGCTGTTTTACGATCCTCTCGACCCAGCATCAAATCGATCTGCGTTCCATATTATTTGCCGAGGGTGAAGCAATACCATCCGCGCAGCAGAAATTAAGGCAGACAGCGATCGCCCAACCTGCCATATTTGTGATCGCATATGCCCTTGCCAAATTGTGGATGTCTTGGGGAGTAAAGCCCCAATCGATGATCGGGCATAGTATTGGCGAATATGTAGCCGCCTATCTTGCGGGCGTGTTCTCGCTTGATGATGCCCTCGCTCTCGTTGCTCTGCGCGGGAGCTTGATGCAACAACAGCCCCAAGGAGCGATGCTTGCCGTGAGCCTATCGTCCAGAGATGTCCAGTCTTTTCTCGGAGCGGATCTCTTCCTTGCCGCCATTAATAGTCCATCGCTCTGTGTCGTTTCAGGAGCAATAGAAGCGATCGCCAAACTGCAAAGGTTGCTATCCGCTCAAGAGATCCCTTGTCAACCTTTGCATACCTCCCATGCCTTTCATTCGCCGATGATGGAAGGAGCGATCGCGCCATTGGTCGAGCACTTACAAAAAATGACGTTGCATCCACCGCAAATTCCATTTATTTCCAATGTGACGGGTACTTGGATTACGGCGGCATCTGCCACCGATCCCCAATATTGGGCGCAGCATTTGCGGCAACCCGTTCAGTTTTCGCAGGGTATTGCCGAGCTATTAAATAATGCCGATGGCATTTTATTGGAAGTAGGTGCAGGACGCACACTCAGCACCTTAGCCAAGCAGCAGTCAAGCGATCGCGTAATTCTTAGTTCTTTACCCCATCCCCAAGATCGATCTTCAGAACTAGAATTTTTCCTCAAAACCTTGGGACAACTTTGGCTGCATGGGGTAGAAATTGATTGGGCGGAATTTTATGCTCAACAGCCATCGGCGCGGGTTCCCCTTCCCACCTATCCCTTTGAGCGGCAAAGCTATTGGATCGCGGCTCCCCAGCTAGAATCAAACGATCGACCTACGATCGATCTGAACAAGAAGTCGGATATTGGCGAATGGTTCTATTTTCCCTCTTGGAAGCGTGCGGCTTTACCGATACGAAAGGAACTAAGCGATCGCTGCTGGGTCATCTTTGGCGATCGTCAGGGCTTAGGTGCGACGATGACCCAAAGCTTGCAGCAGCGTGGATATCGAGTAATTCAGGTGCATATTGGTTCTGAGTTTAGTCACAGTGACGATGATGTCTATCGGATTAATCCCAGCGATCGCCATCACTATGAGCTGCTAATTCGAGAAGTTCTCACCTTGGGACAATCGCCTATAATTGCCCATCTCTGGACTTTAGGAGATCGGGTTGATGGGGAAGAATCGCAGAGATTGGGCTTCTTTAGCCTGCTCTATTTAGCTCAAGCGATCGGTCAGCAAAATGTGACGCAAGCAATCTGCCTTGGGGTGGTCTCGAACCATACGCAAGATGTATCGGGAACGGAAGTAGTTTTTCCAGAAAAAACCACGATTTTGGGAGCCTGTAAGGTGATTCCTCAGGAATATCCTCAGATCGCCTGCGGTGCGATCGATGTGGCGATCGCTGCTGACCCTGATCATAAACCCGATCATAAACCTGAGAATAAACCTGAGAATAAACAGTGGGGCGATCAATGCGATCAAATCGTTGCGGAAATTCTCAATCTCGCCGATCGCTCCTCTGCGCCCATAGTTGCCTATCGGGGCAACTATCGCTGGTTACCAATTCATGAAGAAATCTATTTACCCTCGGTAACTTCACCTTCAGATCGGAAAGCAGATTGGACAACAGATTGGACAACAGATCGGACAGCATTTCGGCATCGGGGAGTATATTTGATTACTGGCGGCATGGGTGGCATTGGCATGACTATTGCCGAGTATCTCGCCCGTAATTTCCAAGCCCAGCTAGTTTTAATCAGTCGCACCGCTTTGCCTCTTAGGGACGAATGGGAACGATGGATGCAAAATCACGGTGACGAGGATAGTATAACCGTCAAAATTCGCAAAATCCAAGCCATGGAAGCGCATGGTGCGACAGTGATGGTGTTAAATGCCGATGTTGCCGATCGCGAACAAATGCAATCCCTGCGCGATCGCATTCAACAAACCTTTGGAAAACTCCACGGTATTTTGCATACGGCTGGAGTCGCTGGCGATGGAATTATGCAACTCAAAGATCCCGCCGTCGCCGCTCAAGTCATGCGTCCCAAGGTTCAAGGTACGCTCGTTCTGCAACAGACTTTCCAAAATGATGGTTTGGATTTCTTGGTGCTATTTTCCTCTCTTAGTGCCGTTCTCGGTGGACTAGGACAAGTGGACTATTGTGCTGCTAACTGTTTCCTCGATGCCTTTGCGGCGCAGTCCTCGCATCAACGCACCATTTCCATTAATTGGGATATCTGGCAGGAAATAGGCATGGGTGCAGATCTCAAGGGATTGCCCGATCGCATCAAGCAGGAACGTCTAGAGGCTCTAGCGCTGGGCATCGCTCCCCAAGAGGGGCTAGAAGCTCTACAGCGCATTTTGCACAGCGATTATCGTCAGGTCTTAGTTTCCACCAAAGACTGGTCATCGGTGCTGAAGCAAAGGGAACAGAACAATATGGCTCTACAGCAACCCGATGCTCCTGCGGCAAGGGCAAATGACCAATCGGCTTCTCAAGTATCTTCTCAAGCATCTGCTCAAGCATCGTTGCCATCGGCTATAGGAGTCGCAGGACACCAGCGATCGCTCCAATCCACTAGCTATGTGGCTCCAAGTAATGCGATCGAACAGAAAATCGCCGAACTCTGGCAAGCTCAACTAGGGCTAGAACAGGTGGGAGTTAATGATAATTTCTTCGAGTTGGGAGGACATTCCCTCTTAGCGGTGCGATTGGTGTCACAGATCCGCGAAATGTATCCTGTGGAACTATCGCTGCGGACATTGCTTTCGGATGCGCCCACGGTGGCGGGATTGGCAAGTTTAATCGGAGAGCAACTTTTACAGCCACTTTTACAGCCAGAGGATTCCGATGAGATGGCAAAGATTCTTGCCGAGATCGAAAAATTATCCCTAGATGAAATACAAGCCCAGTTAGCTCAAGTGCAGGATTAGAATTATGGAATTTAGTTTGTTTTATTTCTCTGGTGATGGTTCCACAACCAGTCGCGACAAATATCATCTATTGCTAGAAGGGGCAAAATTTGCTGATCGCCATAAATTTGCTGCTGTTTGGATTCCCGAACGTCACTTCGATGCCTTTGGGGGGCTTTATCCCAATCCATCGGTGGCGGGCGCAGCGATCGCGATGATTACCGACCATATCCAAATTCGCTCTGGCAGCGTCGTCATGCCATTGCAAAATCCTTTGCGCGTTGCCGAAGAATGGGCGATGGTAGATAATCTGTCCAAGGGGCGTGTTAGTCTGTCCTTTGCTCCAGGATGGCATCCTAACGATTTTGTGCTTTATCCTGAAAAGTATGCTGCCAAAAAAGAAATTATGTGGCGCGATATTCAAGTATTGCAGCAGCTTTGGCAAGGCGAGGCGATCGCCTTAATCGGTGGCAATGGTAAGCCTGTCAATATTCATACCTTTCCCAGACCCTTGCAAACCAACTTGTCCATCTGGATCACCGCCCTCTCCGACGAAACCTTTCTGGAAGCTGGCAAAATAGGGGCGAATATTCTCACTTCGCCCCTATACCAAAGCCTCGACGAAATCCTGCGAAAAATCACCCTTTATCGTCAAGCCCTAGCGCAACATGGTCACGATCCCCAAAGTGGAAAGGTTGCCATGATGATCCATACATTTATTGATCGCGATATGGATGCCGTGCGGCGCAAGGTGAAACAGCCCTTTAAAAATTATCTCAAAACCCATTTCGATCTAGTAGTCAAGTCCTCTGGTGACCTGCGGTTTTCCATTGATCCTAACACCATGACTCCGCAAGACCTAGACGATCTGCTTGAGTTTAGTTTTGAGACCTATTTTAACGGCAAGGTATTAATGGGAACTCCCGCCTATTGCCAAACCATGATCGACAATCTGCAACAGGCAGGAATCGATGAAATTGCAGCCCTCATTGACTTTGGGGTGGAATTTGATTGGGTGATGGAAAGCCTAGACTTTCTCAAAGACATCAAAAATAGCTACCTATCCCATCCCAACTCCCTTCCCAAATCTCCAATTCTAGTTTAGCGAGCTACCTGATGATGAATGATTTATCCAAACGAATTGCGGCGTTGTCTCCAGAGCAACAGGCTCTATTGAAACGGCGAATGTCCTTAAAACCGAGTCCATTGCCCCTTTCTCAGTCGATTCCCCAGCGCCAAGAGAAGGAGGGCAAAGGTCATCTTGAGGTTTCGTTTGGACAGCAGCGGATGTGGTTTCAGGATCGGTTAAGTCTTAATAGCGCGGTCTCCAATAATATTTCGATCACCTTAAAAATTAAGGGCAATCTGCAAGTCACAGCCTTAGCTCAGAGTCTTCGAGCAATTCTACAACGTCACGAAATCCTCCGTACCACTTACCAAACGATCGCAGGGGAACTAACGCAGATTATTAATCCGATCGATGATTGGCAATTGGCGATCTCCGATTTGCGATCGCTATCAACCGAAGCAAAAGAGAGGGAAGTCGAAAACATTACGCAGTCGCAGGCTTGCCAGCCCTTTAATTTAGAGCGAGATATATTATTGCGGGCAGATCTACTACAACTCAGTACTACCGAATATATGCTGCTATTAACCCTGCATCATATTGCGGTGGATGCTTGGTCGATTGGTATCTTTTTCCGCGAACTGAGCAGGCTTTATGCAGCGCTGTCAGTCGGGAACTCCTCGCCCCTCACTTCCTTACCCATTCAATATGCAGACTTTGCGATCTGGCAGAGACAATACCTGCAAGGGGCAGTACTAGAAAAGGATCTCAGTTATTGGAAACAGCAATTGCTCCATGCTCCCGATCTCTTGTCCTTGCCCAGCGATCGCCCGCGTCCTGCCGTCCAGTCTTTTACTGGTAAAACCCTATCTTTTACTATCCCTATGGATCTCACGGCGGCGCTCAGGGATCTATCACAACAAACGGGCAACACCTTATTTATTACTCTACTAGCGGCGTTGCAAACGTTACTATTTCGGTATAGCGGACAGGAAGATATCTTAATTGGTGCGCCAATCGCCAATCGTCAACAACCCGAACTGGAAAATTTAATCGGTTGTTTCATCAATACCTTGGTGCTGCGTACTGACCTATCGGCAAATCCTAGTTTCCTAACCCTAATGCAGCGCGTACGCGAAACTGTCTTAGGAGCCTTAGCGCATCAAACGCTTCCCTTTGAAAAATTGGTCGATGAATTACAACTGGCAAGAAATTTAAGCTACGCGCCCCTATTTCAAGTCATGCTGGTATTTCAAAACGCCTTTTCGATTGAGAATATCGAACTTCCTAATTTACAGGTTGAGCACGATCGCATCGACAATCACACATCTCAATTTGATTTTACGATTCACCTTGTGGAAGCGAATGGCTTAATCGGAAAGTTAGAGTACAACACCGATCTGTTTGATGAAGCTACGATTACCCGTATGTTGGCGCATTTCCAAACCCTATTAGCGGGAATTATGGCGAACCCCGATCGCTCTCTATCTGCCTTGCCCCTACTGCCCCTAGAAGAGGAACAACAGTTATTGGCATGGAGTCAAGCCCAAACTACTCCAGTTACTAAGGCTTACATTCATCAACTATTTGAGGCTCAGGTGCAGAGGACTCCTGATGCTATAGCGGCGATCGCTGGCGATCGCCAAATCACCTATCAAGAACTCAATCAAAGAGCCAATCAGTTAGCGCGTTATCTCCAGCATCTAGGGGTTAAATCCGAAAGTCTGGTCGGACTTTATGTCGAGCGCTCGATTGATATGCTGGTGGGACTATTCAGTATTCTCAAGGCGGGAGGGGCTTATGTACCAATCGATCCCAACTATCCATCGCAAAGACTGGAATTTATTCTGTCCGATGCCAAAGTTTCCGTATTATTAACCCAGAGAACTTTGATTGAGAAAATACCTCAATTTAATGTGCCTGTAATTTTGATCGATGGTGATTGGGAAAAAATTGCCTCCGCAAGTCGGGATAATTTAGAACTAGGGTCGGTGCAGAGCGATCGTCTTGCCTACATTATCTACACATCGGGCTCGACGGGGCAACCTAAAGGGGTAATGGTGGAACATCATTCTTTAGTCAACTACACGGAAGCGGCGATCGCGGAATATGGTATCAGCGATCGCGATCGTGTGCTGCAATTTGCTTCCATCGGCTTTGATGCGGCTGCCGAAGAGATCTTTCCCTGCCTCTCGACGGGGGCAACTTTGAGCTTGCGATCGGAGGAGATGCTTGGCGCGATCGCCTCATTTCTCCAAACCTGTGCCGACTGGCAGATTTCCGTACTCGATCTCCCTACGGCTTTCTGGCATCAGATGGTGACGGAAATGACCGATCGCCAGCTTGCATTACCTGACACCATCAGGCTAGTGATCCTCGGTGGCGAAAAAGCCCTCAGCGATCGCTTTGCCCTCTGGCAAAAAATAGTCAAACCTCACGTACGTTTAGTCAATAGCTACGGACCGACGGAAGCAACGATCGTTACCACCACCATCGATCTCGCTACCCTCGATCTCGCAGGTCGGGAGATTCCCATTGGGAAGCCTGTTCGCAATGCTCGCACCTATATCCTCGATCCATGCTTGCAGCCCACGCCGATCGGCATTGCTGGCGAATTGTATATCGGTGGCATGGGTTTAGCTAGGGGCTATCTCCATCGTCCCGATCTGACCGATGCGAAGTTTATCCCCGATCGCTTTAGCCCAGCAGGGGCAAGGCTCTACCAAACAGGCGATCGCGCCCGCTATTGGGCTGATGGAACCATTGAATTTCTCGGTCGGTTCGATCGACAGGTAAAAATACGCGGATATCGGATCGAGTTAGGAGAAATTGAAGCATTGCTAGCTCAGCATCCTGAAGTACAGGAAAGTCTGGCGATCGATTGGGAAGATCATACTGGGGATAAACGTCTGATTGCCTATGTCGTCCCGAAGGTGGGCGATCGTCCTACGGCGGCAAGTCTGCGACGCTTTCTGGAAAAGCGCCTACCTAAATATATGATTCCTGCGGGATTCATGTTTCTCTCGGCAATGCCCCTCAACAAAAATGGGAAAGTGGATCGTTCGCAATTACCCGATCCAGAGCTATCACGTCCCGACTTAACTGAAACTTTTATTGCCCCCAGTAACGCAAGAGAATCCCAAATCGCCCAGATATTTGTCGAAATTCTGCAAATCGAACGGATTGGGATTCATGATGACTTTTTTGAGCTAGGCGGACATTCGTTACTCGCAACTAAACTAATCGCCCAGTTATTGAGTATTTTTCCGTCAAATCTCACGATTATCGACCTATTTCAATCGCCTACCGTGGCTGGCTTAGCCGATCGCATTGGGCAAAGTCAGATTGCTTCCCCAGATCTCCTCCAGAGGAGTAAAAAATACCCGATCGGGATTACCGAACTTCAATCGCAGCGTCCGTTAGATTTGCCAATTCCCCTATCGTTTTCGCAGCAATATATTTGGGAAGCCCATCAGTCCAGTAGCACAGGTGCAACCCTCAATAGTTCGATTATTTTACGGATGAAGGAAGCGGTCGATCCTGCGGTGGTGGAACGGAGTTTTAACGAACTCATCCAACGCCATGAAATTCTGCGAACGGTCTTTAAGATCGTTGACAGTCAACCGATGCAGTTCGTTTTACCATCTATGCATTTGCCGCTTGTCTATAGGGATTTGCAACACCTAGCCCCTGCGGAACGCGAATCTGAAGCTTTTAATTTGGCGATCGCGATCGCCGAACCTGCCTTCGACTTAGCGATCGCCCCTTTAATCCGCACGACATTATTTCGTCTCGCACCAGAAGAGCATTGGCTATCGATCTCGATGCACCATCTCATTACCGATGGCGCTTCTTTTAGCCTCCTGCTTCAAGAATTGCATAGCCTCATCCAAGCCTTTTCCCGCGATCTGCCTTCCCCACTTCCCGCTGTGGCTCTGCAATATGCAGATTTTGCTTTCTGGCAGCATCGGGTATACAACGAAGCGGCGATCGCGCAGGAGCTGCAATATTGGCAGCATAAATTAGTGGGCGAATTAGTAAGCGATCGGAATTCCCTACCCCTTGCTCAGCCATTGACCAGTCGCGAGGCAAGGCATTATTTTGCGGAAATACCCACATCCCTAGTAGAAGCGATCGTCGCTTTGAGTCGCTCTTTGGGGGTTACCAGTTTTGCTGTCTTCCTTGCGGGATTGAAACTAACCCTAGCCGCATGGCAAGGACATCAGGAAGTGAGCATCTTGACAACCGTAGGCAATCGTCCCCTACCTGAAACTGAACAGATGCTCGGTTGTTTTATCAATGATGTTATTTTGCGATCGCCAATCCTTCCCGAACAAACAGGCGCGATTTTTATCAAGCAATTACAAACCAATATCAAGGAAGCGATCGAGCATAAAGAAATCCCCCTCAATCGAGTCATCGCCCAAACGCAACAGTTAGGGGCTTTGCGTCCGATCGCAAGTGTGACGATGACTGCCGCCACTCAGGGATTAGAAATGATACCCCATTGGGAAGTGGTGGAAATGCAAGCTAGAAAGCAGTCGTGGGAGGATGTTAAGTCAGAACTGTATATGGAAAATATACCGTTGGAGTTTTATTTGGAAATGTCGAAACCCATGCGCATCATCTTAAATTACAGTACCGAGAAATTTACAGGTGAGATGGTGGCGCAGTTGTTAGCGAACTATCAAAAGGTGCTCTTAAAACTCGTAGATTTCCCTGAAGCAAGTATTTTAAGTTGCTAGGCGTAATTAAATACAAAACCCTGAAACCTGAAGTGTTATGCTGTCCTTGCACTACAGGTTTTGACTCTGGTTTTTAATTAGATGTTAACAAACTTGCCACCCTAAGTCTAATTGTTTGGATTTTTTTCGTGTTTGCGGTAAGGTTTTTAAGTTAAAGATTTAGCGATCACTATTTAAACCACTATCGTATATAGTTAAATTAGTTTAATCTAGGTATATATGGCACGCCCACATAAAGAAAAGCAATTAGCTAGTGCTTGTGCTCATCCTGATCGCTTAGCTTACTCCAAAGGCATGTGCAAGTCCTGCTACAACAAGACAAAATTGACGGCTGAGGCGATCGCTAAGACTAATTCTAGTGAAGCTGCTAAACAGGCTAAAAAGCGATATGAAGATGAAAATAGAGAAGAGCGTAATACTCAGCGCAAGGAATACGCAAAAAACAAAAAACATTGATCTAACCTCTTGTGGATTATTCACAATTGTTAATATTTTGCAAAATATTGGTTTTGTTAAAAATGTCTGTGTTATATGTTTATTGAAATCACATCTTTTAGATATTATTTGTGTCTGAAACTATTCTTACAGATAAAGAAATTGAAGAATTAATAAAGGAGCCAAAGCCTTTGCCGTATGATTGGCGAATGAAAAACCAACCTGTAAGAAATAATGTTGAAATCATTCAAACTGTGCAAGTTGTAGGTAAAAACAATAATATATTTATTTTGAAACTTCGTCAAAACCCTATAAAAAATAATAACTTTTGTTTGACACTTGCATATAAAGAGCCTGATACGGGAAAGCTATTCCATCTAAAAAGATATGATAGTTTTAATGAGCATACAAATAAAATTGAAAAAGAAAGTTTTGAAGGCTTTCATATTCACACTGCAACACAAAGATATCAAGAGTTTGGGTTAAAACGGGAGGATGCTTATGCTCAAATGACAGATAGGTTTAACAATTATGAAAATGCATTAAAATGCCTAATAGAGGATTGTAATTTTATAGTAGCCGTTGATCCACAAATAAGTCTATTTGGAGACAGTTATGGAAGCAATTGATTTGCAAAAGCAATTTGTAGGCAAAATAACTGAGGAGATACGAATTAAACCTCAAGGGAATGATTGTTTTAGAATCTCCACTCCTTTTATGTTTAGTGATGGAGATCATTTTTCTATTGCAATAAAGAAAGAAGGAAAACGATGGATATTTACAGATGAAGGCGATACATTCATGCATCTTAGTATTTTAGGCGTTAAGCCAGATACCTTAATGCATGGAACAAGGCAAAAGATATTGTCTGGTATTCTGGAAGAGTTTTCAATTAAATACCGTTTTGGGGAATTAACACTTGAGATTCAAGAAGAAGACTATGGATCTGCTTTTTATTGTTTTACTCAAGCATTATTGAAAATATCTGATTTAACTTATCTTAATAGAGATACTGTAGCAGCTACTTTTTTAGAGGACTTTAAGGATCTAATAATTGAAGCCATTGACGTTAAAAGATGTGAATTTAACTGGAACAATCCAAGATTAGATAAAGATGCAAAATACACAGTTGATTGTAGAGTCAATAGCATGGAAAAGCCTCTAATGATTTTCGCCGTTCAAAATGAAGATAAAGCTTTAAAATCAATTATTGCTATCAATCAATTGGAAAAATGGAAAGTACCTTTTTTCCCTATTGGCATTTTTAAAAATATGGAAAAGGTTAGTTCAAAGACAATCTCAAAATTTTCAGATGTCTGCAATAAAACATATTCAAATATTGATGATAATGAAAACAGAACAAGAGTTATTGATTATCTAAAAGAATTAACTACCGCTTAACAAGCCTAAATATCTAAGGAGGAATTTTATATAAATGACTAAGTCAAAGCATCAGACGATTATCATAATGAATTAAATAAATTCTCAGAACTCTCAAAAAGATCATTTTCTGTATCTAAATCAGAAATACAGCAAAGCAAGATTGCTTAGGACTGCTTCATGAGAACCATGACCCGACTCACAGCTTCTCGAACAAAGGCTTTGAGAAATTCATCGCGGCGATTTAATTGGAATTGTCGTTGTACCACTTCGGCAATTCCCCCATCACCCCAATCGCGATCGCGACTGAAATACTCAATGAAACTCTTGCCCGCAATGCGCGTGAGATAGGCTGCTGTTACTGATTGAACCGTGGCTTTGAGAACTAGTCCCACGACGGTTACGGAAATTAAGGTGGTAATAATTTGCACTACCCCTTTTACAATTCCCAAACTAACGAGAGTGCGTGTCAGCGAGTTAGCTAATTCTTTACCGCGATCCATATTGATCTCACAACCATAGACCCTCCCAATTTCCACCACCATTTGGGCATTGATCGCAGCCGTGGCGAGTAGATCGACGACGGGTAAGGGCGTAGCGAAAACTACGCCTACCACTAACCATTGGAACTTCTCGACCACCTTTTCGGCTTCCTGCTGTTGCTGTTGGGCGAGGGCTTCGCGGGTTTCCTCGGTGAGCCTCTGCGATCGCAATAGGACATTATCGGCAACTAACTCATCCCCTTCATAACTGAGAATATCGAGAAGGCGCGACAACAGGGGTTGAATTTTGGGTTTGGGCGTGACAACTGCCCCCGAATCGAGGGTAATGGCGGTAGGATTTGCCGCGATCGCGACAATATCTTCTGGGGGAATAAAATCCAAAACCCGCGATCGCAAACTAGTGTGGATAATATCGCGATCGCTGGGGGTGAGGCGATCGATTTTATTGAAGGCGAGAATGGTGCGCTTGCCGATTTCCGTAAGGGCTTTGAGAACTTCATACTCCGATCGGCGTAAATCATCATCGACGACAAAGAGAATGAGATCTGCTTCGGTGGCGATTTGCCGAGCCTCCCTTTCGCGATCGCTCCCTAGGGCACTCGCCTCTAAAATTCCTGGACAATCGGTAATTTGGACGGGGACATCTAAATTTGCAAATCGCACAGGCGCATAGAATTTTCCCAACTGGGTCGTCCCCATAGTCGCGCCAGTCTCACCTCGGCGGTCTTCGCGGCGACGATCGAGATCGCGATCGGCAAGATCGAGCAATCCATTGACTAGGGAAGTTTTGCCTGCGGAGCCGACCCCAAACACGACTACCCGCAACTCTTGACGGATAAAGTTGTTTTTGAGCTGTTCGGTCTGTTCGGATAGCGATCGCCGCCTGACCTCATCTTGAATCCGTTCCACCTGACGCTCTAGTGCTTCCAGACTATCTTGAGCTGCTTCGATCTTGTCCGTCGGGACTTCGGGAAGGGGACGCGGTTTAGAGGGTTCAGCCTGAAATAAGCGTAAATAGCGCCAGACCAAAAAGCCCAATCCTGCCAATAGTCCGATTACCAATAGGACGACAAACCCGCCGAGGATCGGCGAAGTGGTGGCGGCAATTGCTTGATAGATTTGGATCAAGCGATCGAGTAATGGAACGACAAAAGAAATTATTAAGGCTATGCAGCCGATGGTAATTAGCGATCGCCACCAAGAGAATCTATTTTTCATAGCCCTTTTTCATAGCTCTTTTTCATAGTCCTATTTGGCAGATGCTGACAAACGACGCTTGCTCCACCACCTGAAGCCGATTTTCTCTAGCTCGACCCATAGCACTAATAACAGACTAAATCCAAAACACAAACCAAGTTCCGAAGCATTCAGGGCACTCGTTCCGAAAAATTGCCTTAAGCTCGGTACGTAGAGCAGAGCAAGTTGTAAAATCGTGGTAAAAATCACGGAAACTAAGAGGTAGGGGTTAGAGATGGGATTTAACTCGATCAACAACTTGGAATCGGAACGACAGGCGAGGGCGTGCCCCATTTGGGCAATGCAAAGGGTTGTGAAGGTGATAGTTTGCCAATGCTCATGCCATGCGGGATTACCAGAGTTGTAGGCAATTTCCATTAAGGCGATCGTTTGCAATCCGAAGATAACACCAATACGGAGGATATACCAACCCAAACCCCGCGCAAAGATGTTTTCTTGAGGATTAAATGGAGGTCGTTCCATTACATCGTCTTCCGCTGGTTCCACCGCAAGGGCGAGGGCTGGTACCCCATCGGTCACTAGATTCATCCAGAGAATCTGTAGGGGCGTGAGGGGCACGGCTCCAAAGCCAAGAAATGGAGTCGAAGCGATCGCAATGACCTCGCCGACATTACTGCCGAGAATATATTTAATAAAGCGGCGAATATTGGCGTAAACCGTGCGTCCTTCCTCAGTTGCCGCTACGATTGTGGCATAGTTATCATCTAACAAAATCATGTCACTGGCTTCTTTGGAAACATCGGTTCCCGTAATTCCCATGGCTATGCCAATATTTGCTTGCTTCAGGGCTGGGGCATCGTTTACGCCATCACCAGTCATCGCGACTACCTCCCCCGATCGCTGTAAAGCTTGCACGATTCGGAGTTTATGCTCGGGTGAAACTCTCGCATATACGGTAGTTTGCCGCGCGATCGCCGTTAGTTCTTCATCATCCATATGTTCAATTTCGCGACCCGTGAGCACCCTATTGCTATCGGGATAGAAAATATTCAGATCGCGGGCGATCGCCTGAGCCGTCAGTTGATGGTCGCCCGTAATCATAATCGTGTGAATTCCCGCATGTTGACTGATCTGCACAGCTCTGGCGGCTTCCCCACGGAGGGCATCACGAATGCCAACTAAGCCTAACCAAACGAGATTATTTTCGATATTGGGGAGTTCGGTTTCGGTTGGTAAATTCTCTAAAGGAAGATAGGCGAATCCTAAAACGCGCATTCCCTTAGAGGCAAGCAGATTGTTTTGCGTGTTAATGGAGTTGATCTGCGCAATCGAGATGGGATTGCTCTGCTTCTCATTATGTATGCGATCGCAGCGCTCTAGAACTAACTCGGGCGAGCCTTTGCAAAAGAGAATGTAAGCTGTTTGGGGCAGTAAGGCAGCGATCGTACGGATTGATTCGGGGGTATCTTCCGCATCCATACCTTTGATTGCCGCGATCGCACTCATGAGTTTGCGCTCAGAACTAAAGGGAATCTCCGCAACCCTAGCAAAATAGCTCATCAGTTGATCGTGCCGAAAATTGGCTTTGCCTGCCAAGGTTAACAAAGCGCCTTCGGTCGGGTCGCCGATAATTTGCCATTGCGATCTGTCTAGCCCTGTAGGCGAGGGAATTAAGCCGTTCGCGCCTTGATGGTTAGCATTATCTTTCTGTAAATAGGAATCGTTACAAATCACTCCCGCCGTTAATAAAATTTGTAATTCTGGGCATTGATAGATACTCAAATCACTAGCTAGCATATCCCCCGCCAGTCGAGAAATTGCAAATTCTCCGATCGGTTCATAACCAGTGCCCCCAACCTGAGCGACATAGTTCGCCGTGAATGCGCTTTCTGCCACCATTTTGTTTTGGGTGAGCGTACCCGTTTTGTCAGAACAAATCACGGTTACCGAACCGAGGGTTTCCACCGCAGGGAGTTTACGAATGAGCGCGTGGCGCTTGACCATTCTTTGCGTTCCCAAGGCTAAAGTTACCGTAATCACCGCAGGCAGACCTTCAGGCACGGCTGCCACCGCCATACTCAAGGATGTGTTCAATAATTTAACTAAATCACCATGCCGCCACAGTCCAACGCCAATTACGAGAACCACCAGTACCAAAGAAGCAATTACTAGAACCTGCGAAAGCTCTCCCATCCGCTTTTGTAATGGAGTTTCTTCGACTTCCACATCCTGCAACAGATTGGCAATCTTTCCCAATTGCGTCTCCATCCCCGTTGCCACGACGATCATGATGCCTCGCCCCTGCAAGACTTCCGTACCCTGAAATACCATATTGCGCCGATCGCCTAGGGATTCATCGGCATTAAACAAGCGATCGGCAAACTTTTCTACGCCCTGCGATTCCCCCGTGAGCGCTCCTTCTCTAATCTTGAGGCTTACAGCCTGCAATAAGCGCCCATCCGCCGCAATCTGCATTCCCGCATCCACAAATACGATATCGCCGATGACTAATTCTGCTGATGGAAGTTCGGCAATTTTACCCTCCCGCAATACGCGCACGTTGGGAGCTGCCATTAGTTTTAATGCGGCTAGGGCTTCCTCAGCACGACTTTCCTGTACATAGCCCAAAATTCCATTGAGAATGACGATCGCGGCGATCGCGATCGCATCTTTTGGGAAATTCCCTTCTCGCAGATCTAAAAATGCCGAAACGACAGCCACGCCCATCAACATCAGTAACATGATGTTGGTAAACTGATCGATAAAAATGCTGAGTCGGGCTCTTCCTGTTTTACCTTTTAGCTCATTGCGTCCATAGATATTTTGGCGATCGCTAATCTGCCAAGACTCCAGCCCCATTTCGGGATTAGTATCCAACGCGGCGATCGTTTCATCGATTGTCAGCGCGTGCCAAACTTGCTTAGTTGGTATATTTGTTGCCATCGGGGTTGTCAACGCTCTTGCTTCTGAAGTCTCTGTTTAAGCCTATCAGAGTCTATCCTATCTCTAAGCTAAGATGTATTGAGAGATTGTTACGCCTTACAAGCATAGTAAAGCTAGCACCTTACAAATTTTATTCACAGCCTTTATTCACTTTTATTCACAACTTTTATTAACTCTTCTGCGCTATGTCCTACGATACCCCTCGCATTGCCCAAGTCCACCGCAAAACTGGCGAAACCGATGTCACCGTGGCGCTTAATCTGGATGGCACGGGCAAGGGCAATATCAATACTGGTATTCCCTTTCTCGATCACATGCTGCATCAAATTTGTTCCCACGGCTTAATCGATCTTGATATCCAAGCCACTGGTGATTTACATATCGACGATCACCATACGAATGAAGATGTGGGCATTGTATTGGGGCAAGCTCTAGGGCAAGCGTTAGGCGATCGCAAAGGAATTAACCGTTTTGGTCATTTTGTGGCTCCTCTCGATGAGGCTTTGGTGCAGGTTGCCCTTGATTTTTCTGGTCGTCCCTATCTGGTCTATGGCTTAGTGATTCCCAATCAGCGAGTGGGGACTTACGACACTGAGCTAGTCAAAGAGTTTTTTCAAGCCGTAGTCAATCACGCCCAAATGACTCTACATATCAGGCTTTTAGAAAGCGGTAACTCCCACCACATCATCGAAGCAGGTTTTAAAGCCTTTGCACGCGCGATCAAAATGGCGATCGAGGTAGATCCCCGTCGAGCTAGTGTGATTCCTAGTTCTAAGGGCGTTTTATAGGATTTGATCGTTGCGGCACTTTGTGCCGCAACGATCATTATGATTAGGCGATGCTGTTGCGTTTTCGCGATTCCTTATAGGAAGTGGTCACATTGCGCAAACCAGATTTCACCATTTGCTGTTCTAAAATTGCAAAAAAACGACGACGATCGCTACCTGTCACTACCGCTTGATTGTGCGCTTCTGCTAACGCCACAGGGTAGCCATAGCCTTTTTGTACTTGAGAGAGAATAATTTGTAAAGCTTGTGATCGCAGTTCTTGATCTAGCGCTGTCCAAGCGGGCATTTCGATTCTGGCAATCTCCGTGCCCACATGGAGGTAACAGAAATAAATTTGATGTTCGCCATATTCCTGCAAAATTCTGGCATGACTTTTCCATAAAGGACTGCATTCACCGACCTTGAGTAAGCGATTCCATAATGTTCCATCGCGCAAAGGTTGGAGCTGACTGCATGGCGCAGCATCAAGGATCTGTTCGGAACAGTGGATATGGCAATCGGGGCGCTCAAAAGGACAGAGTTCTAATCGTAAAAAGTTAGTAGCTTCAGCAGCGCGAGGGACACTAATATATCCTGCTAGGGGAATCTTCTCAGCCTTGAGGAGATCCCAAGCCTCAAGAATATCGGGCAAAAGTTGCGCTCTTCCTTCAAGGGGGACTTCATCTAGTTCCCAATGGATTAATGCGCCATCGGTGAAGGCAAGGATTGGCAAAGATGGCGATCGCGTTTCGATGGCTAAGTTCGCTAAAGCGACAGTTTCCGCCACGGTGCGCTTGAGGGTCATCCATTCCTCGGTTTGGATTCCCCATTGCCGCGCTTTATATAGATCCTCAGGGCGATAAAAGACTTCGGGTAAGTTGTCCAGTAATGGATAGATCCCAGAGTTATAGTAAATGGCAACTCTACCGATATTAATCAGATAGCAATAGGCGATTTCGTGACGACTAGGGGCAATTTGCGAACCATCCGTAGCGATTACGATATGGGGGGCGGAAATGGGGGCGATCGCTTGAATTGCCTCTAGAGGCTCAACGGGTTCCGCACAATTAAAGGCAAGGCGATCGCGGGACTGTTGGCTGTTTTGACAGAGATGAGCTTGGTTGGCGGCTGCTTGATGAAAGATAGTCTCAGCGCGATCGAGTTTGACCGTCAATTGCTTAGCTTCCTTCTGCAATTGCTCGGACATTCCCTGCATCTGTCCCATTAATTTCTGTACGTCAAGCATAATCTCTTTTTTAAATTTTTAAGACATTCATGAGCCATCCTAAGTACTTCAGCATAATTAAAATCCAGATCTAAAACCTGCGGCGCACGCGCCGCAGGTTTTAGGATTTTCTATTTAATTAAACCCACTTACTTACTTATTATCATGTATTTTCTGCCAGAGCATTGGTGTGAAATAGCTGCGATGTGCTGCATTTCCCACATTCAGTAAAAAACTGTAAACCACTCTTTCGGATCTTTTGGCGATCGCCACAGGACGGACAAATATTTTTGATCGCCGTATTTTTGCTGCAATCATTACATTTAAAGAAGTAACTGTGAACTAACGTGATGGATTCATTGTGTATTAATTTATATCCAATTTACCAAATATTTGTGCATCAAGTTTTCGACTGAATACATCAATCAAACTTTCAATAGAGACTTCTCTTACACAAATATTATCAGTTTTATCGGGTTCTTCAATAATTCTTGTTTCACCTCTAGTGATAATCCAAACTTCCCGTTTTTCTGGATTAATAAAGGTTTTTGTGAAATCTTTACCGCTTGATCTTGTCTCATGAATTGTAATAGAAGATGCCGATCTTAACTGCTTTTTATAATTAAAGATCTGTTGGTCTTTATGAGGTCTATATGGATTTCTTAATGTACAGTCATAAATCACGGAAAGATTTCCTGATTTGAATACTCCATCCGCTGTTCCTGAAGAGGTATTTCTATTGTATTTATAGATTTTATTGATGCCAATAAGACGTAATAAAGTGAATACTAAATCTTCAAATTCCAATGGATTTGAAACAATCTCAATTCTATCTAGTAAGTTGATGATTTTATCTTTTACTAACTTTGTAGAAGATAGAGTAGATGGGAATTGAGCTGATTTGGCATCAATCAATTTTATATTTTTGGCTACTTTTGTGAAGTTCTGATTTTTAGCATTACTCCAGTACTGTATTGCAAAATCAACTCTAATGCCATCTATGAATTTAGGTAATAAATTCTGATTGAATGATTGACCACAGAAATCTATAAATTTATGTAATGTTTGTTCCTTGAAAGAATTGCGAAAAAAGATAATAGGATCTGTTTGGTTTAGCCAGTTCTTATCTGGTTGGATCGTGCCCCAAAAAGTTTGCTTGATTGGGTCTACATTAATAAATTTAATAACTCCTGACATTCTAGATTTGATTTTCCTTGCTATTAACTGAATATCTCCATTTCGTTTAGTCCAATGCGCTGGATGAAACTGAACTATATCCCCTACAGCCAAATCAGAAAACAAACCATCAGTAACATCATTTGCCCAAAAGCCTATTTCGTGATTAATCAGTCTGTCTATGTTGACATCAGGTAAGATAAAACCGCATGGATTATTTCGCGTTGTTACGAGATTTTTGATTTTTCCAGTACAACTCATTTTATTAAATTCGCCCATGTAAAACTATTAGATACTCCCGTGATTGAAGTCTACAAATAATCTAAAAATATTTTCTTTACACAAAATTACTAAGTAGGTAAGTACAAGTAAACCGAAGATCGGAAGATAAATTTTTTCAGTTGCTAGCAGCTTATTGCCGTAGTTTTACTAGACAATAATGTTAACTTTTCTTTGGTATTTCTACCTACTAACAATAAAAAATAGTGGATGCGCGAGGCGCATCCACTATTTTAGTAATCGTTATTCTTTGACGGCAGCGGCGGCGCGTGCAGCGGCGGCTTCATCGGGATGAATGCCAAGACGGGTTAGGTTAAAGCGTCCGCGATTATCAACTTCGCGGATTTTAATCAAGACCTCATCGCCAACAGCAACTTCATCTTCGACCTTGCCCACACGACCTTCGGCAAGTTGCGAAATATGTACCATTCCTTCCTTTCCTGGAAGGAACTCCACAAATGCGCCAATGGGAATGATGCGCGTCACTTTACCGAGATATACATCGCCCGAACCGACTCGTCGAGTCATGTTTTCGATGATGCGTTTGGCTTTGAGCGCGCCATCTCCATTCATCGAAGAAATCATTACCGTGCCATCATCTTCAATATCAATCTTGGCTCCAGTTTCCTCCGTAATTCCCTTGATGTTTTTACCGCCAGGTCCAATGATCATGCCAATTTGTTCGGGATCGATCCGAATTGTCAATAACCTTGGTGCATAAGGAGAGAGTTGAGGTCTTGGCTCAGATAGCAATTCCAACATCTTGCCCATGATGTGAGCGCGACCAGTTTTGGCTTGCATGATGGCTGAACGTACGGTTTCCATGGAGATGCTGGTGATCTTCATGTCCATTTGCAGTGCGGTAATGCCTGAGTCCGTACCTGCCACCTTGAAGTCCATATCGCCAAGGAAATCTTCAATACCTTGGATATCGGTGAGGATGCGAACTTCATCTCCTTCCTTAATTAGCCCCATTGCTACACCACTTACGGGCTTAGAAATCGGTACGCCTGCATCCATGAGGGCTAAGGTAGAACCGCAAACGGAACCCATTGAAGTAGAACCATTGGAGGACAATACCTCAGAGACTACCCGTAGGATATATGGGAATTTATCCTTAGGAGGTAAAACAGGTAACAAAGCGCGTTCGGCTAAGGCTCCATGTCCAATTTCGCGACGACCAGGCGATCGCATTGGTTTGGCTTCACCAACGGAATAGGGTGGGAAGTTGTAGTGATGCATGTACCGCTTCTTCGCGTCAGGATGCAGATCGTCTAGCTCTTGAGCATCTCCAGGCGTACCCAGAGTAGCGATTGAGAGCACCTGAGTTAAGCCACGATTAAATAAGCCACTACCATGAACGCGAGGAATTACACTCACCTCTGTCCAGATGGGACGTACTTCATCGAGCTTGCGCCCATCGATGCGGACATTCTGCTCGATGACTTGCAGGCGCATCAGCTTCTTGGTGAGTTCCTTGTAGGTGGCGCTAATTACCTTCTTGTCGGCAACCAATTTAACGGGATCTTCATCGGGTAAAGCAGCGATCGCTTCTAACAGATCGGCTTTAATCGCATCGAGGGCAGCATCGCGGACATTACGATCTTTTTCGCAGCTAGCGACAACTTGAGCGACTTTATCTTTGACAGTATCGGCAATAAAGTTTTCCAAGGTAGGATCGGTAACGGGCTCAGTGAGGTCTGGGGGCGCGATTCCTAATTCTTGAATTAACTCAAGCTGAAATTTGATCAGTTCTTGCACCGCTTCATAGCCAAAGTCGATCGCTTCGATCATGTCTGCTTCAGGCAGTTGATTAGAGCCCGCTTCTACCATGATGATGCCTTCGGCAGTACCCGCGACGACAAGATCGAGATCGCCAGCTTCAACTTCAGCATAGGTAGGATTGATAATGAATTCATCACCAACCAAACCAACGCGCACTCCTGCCATGGGTCCCATGAAGGGGAGCCCCGCAACCATAGCGGCGATCGATGCACCAGTAACGGCTAAAACATCGGGAGGTACTTTTTCGTCGATCGCCATCGTGGTGGCGACAATTTGCACATCATCACGCAACCAATTAGGAAATAAAGGACGCATAGGGCGATCGATCAGGCGGCAAATCAGCGTTGCCTTTTCAGGAGGTCTACCTTCACGACGCAAGAAACCACCAGGAATACGTCCTGCTGCGTACAGGCGCTCTTCATAATCAACAAGCAGAGGCACAAAATCAACTCCATCGCGAGCAGGACCTCTGGTCGCTGTCACTAATATTGCAGTATCCCCGCACTGGACTAATACTGAGCCTCCAGCTTGAGGTGCAAATGTGCCAATTCTTAATTTAATTTCCCTGCCATAAAAAGGGATAATTTTTGTTACGGCATCCATCTATAATCTACTTCCGTTTTGACTTTTTTCTCGTTATATATCTGGCAATGTTAGCATTGATGTAGTAAGGTCTGCTGTTTATTGGATGCGAGCGGGGCAAAAAAGGAAATATACGCTGCGGAAACACCTCTAAATCTTCATTATTGGCGATCGCATGTTAAAAATTAAGAAATTTAAATCCTGTCAAGCTATTTTGATTATTACAATGAGTTCAAGAATCTAAGCTCAGAATTTTAAGCTCAGAATTTTAAGCTCAGAATTTTGCTTGGATTTGATACCCCATATCCGAATTACAGTGCTAGGTAGGAATTATGTTTAAGACTGTTTTATTTCCTTTAAACAGAAGTCAAGAAACCCGCCAAGCTGTAGATATAGCGATCGAGCTAATTCAAAAGTATCAGGCGGAGCTATATGTGCTATCAGTGATGGAACCTGATGGCGATCGCCAATCATCACAGGAGCTGATTCAAGAGGTTCAATCCTATTTTTCGGCGGTGGACATTCCTGTAAAGACTAAAATTGCTGAAGGTAAAGCAGCCTTTGTAATATGTGATTTTGCGGATGAAATTAATGCCGATCTAATTATCATGGGCTCGCGAGGGGTTAGCCTAGCGGAGGAACATCCCGATGATAGCGTGAGCCAAAAAGTGATTAATCTCTCACCCTGTCCCGTATTAGTCGTTCCTTAGAACAAGAATTTCCTGTTATACCAATTCCCAAAATGGCAACGCCATTTTGGGAATCTCAAAACCTTACTGTGTTTGGTGTTTAATTCACAAAAGTGTTGTCACACTTTCGTGAATTGGTATTATAGCTATAGTCCAAACGCAATAGAGAGTTGGGGCGCTTCGCGCCCCAACTCTCTATTGCGTTTGATGTCCTGACAAAACGTCAGTTTGGGTTATACCAATTTCCAAAAGTGTGGCTACACTTTTGGAAATTGGTATAACCCAAACTCAGTAAGGTTTTTAAAACCACAAAATGGCTACGCCATTTTGTGGTTTGGTATTAGGCTAGGCGATGGAGTATTTGATGTATTGCCATCGCTGTCCAGTCAATATCAGCTTCATTGTTAGATTTCCCAAGGGTCAATCGGATACTATTTCGAGATTCTATGGGTGAATATCCCATTTCCAATAGGATCGGACTCGGTTCGCTCTTACCGCTACTACATGCAGAGCCAGAACTGATCGCTATACCCGCAAAATTCATTTCGCGGACAAGGCGGCGACCATCGATATGTTGATGACAAAAGCTAAGGTGATGGGGTAGCCTATCATTTCCCCGCATACCCGTAGGGATTAGTTCGGGAATATCTGCTAATAGATTATAAAGGCGATCGCGTAGGTTTGCCAAACGCCGAGACTCGGCAATTAGTTCCCCCTCGGCAAGTTCGGCAGCTAAACCCAGTCCTGCGATCGCGGCAACAGCCTGTGTTCCTGAACGGTAACCTCGTTCTTGTCCGCCGCCTTGGATGAGGGGAATCAGCGATCGCTCATTTGTAATGAGAGGTGCAATGAGCGGATTGATATAAAGCGCTCCAATCCCCTGCGTTCCATAAAATTTATGCGCTGAAAGTGAGAGCAGATCGATGGGTAAAACTTGGACGTTGATCGGTATCTTCCCGATCGCTTGGACGGCATCGGTATGGAATAGTACATTGGCATGACGACAGATTTGCCCTAATTTCTCAATTGGTTGGATCGTGCCTACTTCATTTTGGGCAGTAATAATTGAGACGAGGACGGTATTAGGACGGAGCGATCGGGCAAGCTCCGCAGGATCTACTTGACCTTGGCGGTTGACAGATAATCGGGTAATTTCCCAGCCATGTCGTTCTAGGTAGTGAGCTGGTAGACTTACGGCTGAATGCTCGACCGACGAGATGATCATGTGCTGTGGGGTACAGTACTGCCGCGCGATACCCACGATCGCCATGTTATCCGACTCAGTACCGCCAGATGTGAAGATGATGCCTTCGGGATCGGCATTAATCAAGCTTGCCACCTGCAAACGAGCCCGCTCGATCGCCATCGTCGAACGTTCCCCCCACCAATGCAGGCTGGAGGGATTGCCCCATTGCGATCGCATTACCGATGCCATTAGGTCGATGACTTCGGGACGGGCAGGGGTTGTAGCACCATGATCTAGGTATATTTGCATAAAACAATTTTAACTGTTATGGCGATAGTCAGTTTCATAGAGTCGTTGTTCTAAGTAGCTAAGCGCAATTAAATATAAAGCCCAAAAAACATTGACGTACGCGCAGCGTACGTCAATGTTTTTTGATCTGGATTTTTTAGCTATAGCTGTCGCCAATTGTAATAGGACATAAACCCTAAGAATTGACTGGCGGCGCGAAGCGCCGCCAGTCAATTCTTAGGGTTTGGTTTGCCCTAAGTCAAGTGACTGTAGCTATACTTTTAAATTATTAAGAAAGGGCAAATAGTTTAAAGGCATTATTTGTCGTTTGCTCAGCCAAAGCCTCTAGTTCCATAGTGCGAATTTTTGCCAAGCTTTCGGCTACATGTAACACATAGGCAGGTTCGTTACGCTTACCCCGTTTAGGCACAGGTGCGAGAAATGGGCAATCCGTTTCCACCAATAGGCGATCGCTCGGTACGATCTTTGCCGACTCGTGCAAATCAACCGCATTTTTAAAACTGACCACGCCGCTAAAGCTGATATACATCCCTAAATCCACAAACCACTGCGTTTCTTCAGGATTCCCCGCCCAGCAATGCATTACGCCACGGATCGGCTCATGGGGAGCTTCCGCATTGATTTCTTGCAAAACTTCACGGGTAACCACGGAGGCTTCGCGAGAGTGAATAATCACTGGCAGGGATAGCGATCGCGCAGTACGAAGCTGGGATTTAAAAGCTTCAACCTGAGCGGTTTGCCGATCGGACTTAAAAAAATCTAATCCAGTTTCGCCAATGGCTACTACTCTGGGATCGCTAATAGCTAAGGACTTAATGCGATCCCCAATCTCAGGCTCCCACCCCAACTCATTTAAACTTTTATCAAGGGGATGTAAACCCACGGCAAAACTCACCTCAGGAAATCGATCGGCGATCGCCTGAATTTGTAAAAACTCATTAGGACTCACGCAGGAATGTACGAGTCGGGTTATTCCATTGCGCTGCCAGCGATCGCGTACTGCCTCAAGATCGGACTGAAAGTCTTTGAAGTTGATATGCACATGAGTATCTACTAGCTGCATAGAATAAAAACCTAGAAATAAAACCCTAGAAAACCCAAAACATTAAAATTTGTAATCCATACATGTAATACATAAAGTATTACATGTATGTCATAAAAGTAATCGATAAAGCAGCGAGAAAATTAAAAACATCCCCTAAGTAATATTAATTTTCTCGCTCCCAATAATCACTTCAGCCATCTGATATTCTTGCGATCTCAAATTTATTGTCAGACATCAAAAGTAAATCAAAGTTTAAAGTGATATTTCAGACCGTATAAATTTAAGAACATCAAACAGAGGCTTATATTTGAGGATATCTAGTTATTCCTCGTTATCTTCGGATTGATCGTTGTGCAACTGGATTAGATGAATATGCTTGTAGCCAAGCTTAATTTCAAACTCATCACCTTCGTTTAAACCCATCGATCTTGTATAGGTAGAACCGATCACAATTTGACCATTTTTATGGACGCTAACCCGAAACGTAGGTTCGCGACCACGACCATCTTTATTCTGTTCAGGATTAATCGCAAATCCCCTAGCAGCAAGTACTGCCTCATAAAATTCTGTCAAATTAACACGATCCACCCCATCTTTACCGCGAGTGAAATACCCGCATTTTTTAGCTTGCTCACGCTTGGGCAGGTTGTTTAGCTCTTTTGCTTTTTGAAGAAGCGCCTTTCCTGTTAAAGGAGAAGTTACAGTATCTATCATAGGATTATCAGAAATTTCAGGATTTCAAAATTTAAAATTTCTCTCTAGGGAATAGGAGAAATTTGCAAGTCTTGAGATTTTAACCTACATGGAATTGCTTTCTTATTGTCGTACATTTTTAAACATATTGAACATAGTTTTCAATAAGATTTAAAAAATATTTTAAAACATACTAGTAAATTTTAAAAATGTACATTAAATAATACAAAACAATTCAGATAATTTATGGAAACACGAAAAAGTGGTATCTCGATAATGTCTTTTTCTTGGGGATAATTGTTAC
>NZ_LIRE01000214.1 GCF_001402795.1 Pseudanabaena sp. 'Roaring Creek' | reverse complement strand
CTGAGCGAAGTCGAAGCTGTAGTTTTTATTTAAATTATCTATAAAAAAATTTGATCGCCAAAGGCGAAATAGGGAATACAGAGGGCAAGAGGGAAAAAGAGCAAAGGGTAAACGAAGTCCTCACGAAGAAGAAACGAGAAGAACCCGAAAACCAACGCCGTTGCACTGAAAAAGCGCGCCGTACCTGCCGCGAAAGGCAGCACGACAGTACCTCGCAAGGAAGTCCCAAGAACCGCCGCGCAGCAGGCGAGAACGATTATCATTATTGTCTACATTAAGATCGCCCCATGCTAGATTTCCCTGTTTCTTGAGATTTTCTGGTTTATCAGCGTAGCTACCGTGCCACTCGTCTAAACACCATTCCCAGACATTGCCGCTCATGTCATAAATATCAAGCTCATTAGCCTTTTTCTGCCCCACTGGATGGGTTACGCTGCCGCTATTATCGGTGTACCAAGCCACCTCACCTAGATTCCTGCTACCCGCATAGGTAAAGCCTTTGCTTTGATTCGCACCTCTCGCCGCATATTCCCATTCCGCCTCGGTGGGCAGTCTTACCTCCCGCCCCGTTTGCTGCGATAGCTTGAGACAAAAAGCTCTAGCTTCATGCCAAGACACTCCCACAACGGGCTGCAAATCCCCTTGAAACTTTTTGTCGTAATTTGCTGAGCCTTTGGTTTTCATCAACGATCGCCATTGGGCATTAGTAACAGTATATTTACCGATGAGAAATTCCTTTAGCTGCACCTCATGAATGGGTTTCTCAGAGTCATATTCATTGCTCCCCATTTTAAACTTGCCTGCGCTAACTCTCACTAGCTCTAGGTTAATGCCATTACCAAGATCTAGGGTGAGGCTATCTTCAGAGGTATAAATATCAAGTTTTAGATCTGGCTCATTGATGGCGATCGCAGGTATATCAATTTCTGTAACTGCTTCTAGTTTTAAATCTAAAAACTCGCGAATATTTGCCAAACAATCAGAAATTGTTACTCCCTTACCAGTTCCCATCATCTGAGCATCAAAATCTGCCTGCGATCGCACATTACCCATTTGCTCTAGCGCATCCTGAAGCCGATCTTTTTTCATTTCACCAGTTGCGAGGAAATTGGCAATACGCTGGGATTCGCGATCGGACTCGATACTGCGAAACTGTTGGGCTTCTAGCAAATTAGCAATATTCTGAATCTCATCCATCGCTTTAGAGAGTTCTTTGTCTACTTTGGAGACATTAGTCAATAAATCTTGAAAACTGCCCATAAACGGCTTCATGTATTCTTCAAAATTGAGGGCAATATCTACAAATTCCGCAGTTTTAGCTTGCAGCGCATTAATTTCTAATTGCAGTTCATAAAGCTCCTTTTGCGATCTAATTTCTTCAAGTACCTGTGCTAATAACTGTTTTTGCGAATCTTGATCGCTAGCAATGCGTTTGAGGCTCTCACTCATCAAATCTAACTTTTTGAGCATTAGTACCGCCGCATAACCCGTTGATTTGGCAATATCAAACAGTTGTGATTGCATATTCCCCAGCATTGCTAAAACTTGCGGATTGGGGTTGGCTTTCTGACGTTCTTGCTGTTCTTTGAGCAGTCGCTTGGTTTCTTTTTCGGCGATCGCCTTGCAATTTTCGCCAATAGTTTCCTTAATTTCCTTTGCTAATTCCTGAAAGAATTTTTGATAGTCGTATTGATGATGTTTGAGAACCAGCACCATTTGGTCATAATTTTGAACGATCGCATTTAGTTCTTGATAGCGCTCCTCAAACGTGAGTGGCTTAAGGGTTTTATGTTCAATGATCTTTTTACTAAATATTCCCCGTTGTTCTTCCTTTCTGACAACTAATTTACCCTTAGTTAAATGCTCATTGCGCTGACGAATCTGCTTTTGTAATTGATCGAGCTTGCCTCCCGACAAAGCTGGCAAGCGATAGGTTTTCTTATAAATCTTGATCTCGCGTTTGCCATCGTTGCTATTGTTATTGGTCATAATTGAGCAGTTAACGATTATTTACTGCTTATTATCATACAAATTTGTTAACAGGCTATAGCTCACGCTTAGCTAGCTCTTAACTAGCTCATTTAACTGCTCAATCAAGACAGGAATATCCATTATAATTGCATCATAACAAGGCGATCGCGATAAATCTCAATAAATCTATGGTGGCACTTCCCAAACCTACTCTAATTGCTGTAGAAGAATATCTACAAACCGAACCTCAAAGCGAAGTTAAACGGGAATATATTAGAGGTAAAATCTATGCAATGGCAGGCGCAAGCGATAATCATGTCACAATCACCAATAATGCTGTGGCTTTATTGATTAACTTTGTCCGTCAAAAAGGTTGTCGGCTATATTCCACAGATATGAAACTGGAGATACCCCATCAAAAGGTCTTCTACTATCCTGATTTATTCGTCACCTGTGATTCCCGCGATCGTATCCCTAATGATCGCAAGCAATTTCCCAAACTGATTATCGAAGTACTTTCTCCGTCATCTACAGCAAGTCGCGATCGTGGTGAAAAATTTGCTGAATATCGCCAGATTGAAACATTGCAAGAATATGTTTTGATCGAGCAGAGTTCTATCCAAATAGATGTTTTTCGGCGTAATGCTGAGAATCGATGGGAACTATTTCCCTTCGGTCAAGGGGAAGTAGTGGAATTTGCAAGTTTAGGATTTCAAGCAGCGATCGAGCAGTTTTATGAAGACGTTCTGCTTGATATAGTTTGATATAATGGGCATCTAGAGTCACTTTGTTAGCTTAGGGTATAGATCAAATGACCAGCCTGTTTCTGGAACGTCTTCACAGCAGCGATCGCCCCGTCATTGTCTTTGATGGTGCGATGGGTACAAATTTACAAGTCCAAAACCTCACCGCCGAAGACTTTGGCGGCGCAGAGTATGAGGGCTGCAACGAGTATCTGGTGATGACGAAACCTGAAGCAGTGGCGACAGTGCATCGCGACTTTTTGGCAGCGGGAGCCGATGTGATCGAGACGGATACCTTTGGCGGTACGTCGATCGTTTTGAATGAATATAATTTGGGGCATTTAGCCTACGAACTCAGCAAAAAAGCAACAGAGTTAGCCAAGTCCGTAGCTGCCGAATTTTCCACCCCAGAGAAACCCCGTTTTGTGGCGGGCTCGATCGGTCCAACCACCAAGTTGCCGACTCTGCTGCATATTGATTTCGATACGATGAAACAGTCCTTTATCGAGCAGATTGAAGGGCTGTACGATGGCGGCGCGGATTTATTATTAATTGAAACCTGTCAGGATGTCCTGCAAATTAAGGTCGCGCTCAATGCGATCGCTGAATTTTTTGACAAGAAAACCGCCGTGGGCAAACCTCGTATTCCTGTCATGGTTTCGGTGACGATGGAAACCACAGGCACAATGCTCGTCGGCTCCGACATTTCCGCAGTCGTGACCATCCTCGAACCCTATCCCATCGACATCTTAGGGCTGAACTGCGCGACAGGTCCCGACCTGATGAAGGAGCATATCCAGTATTTAAGCGCCCATTCTCCCTTTGTGGTGTCCTGTGTACCCAATGCAGGCTTACCTGAAAACGTTGGTGGACAAGCCTTTTATCGCCTCACTCCCGACGATCTGAAGGGACATCTATCTCACTTTGTCGAAAATTTAGGCGTGCAGATTATCGGTGGTTGCTGTGGCACGCGCCCCTCTCACATCAAGGCTTTAGCCGATGCTGCCAAAACTCTCAAACCGAAAAAGCGCGAACCCCTCGTCGTGCCTTCGGCGGCTTCCATTTATAGCTCTCAGCCCTATATTCAAGACAATTCTTTCCTAATTGTCGGGGAGCGATTAAATGCCAGTGGCTCTAAGAAGACTCGCGATCTCCTCAATGCAGAGGATTGGGATGGGCTGGTGGCGATCGCGCGATCGCAAGTTAAGGAAGGCGCACATATTCTCGATGTTAACGTGGACTATGTGGGACGCGATGGCGTGCGGGATATGCACGAACTAGTATCGCGTCTCGTCACTAACGTGACTTTGCCGCTCATGCTCGATTCCACTGAATGGGAAAAGATGGAAGCAGGGTTAAAGGTGGCGGGTGGTAAATGCATTCTCAACTCCACTAACTATGAGGATGGTGAGGAACGCTTCTGCAAAGTCGTGAGTCTCGCCAAGCAATATGGCGCGGGAATCGTCATCGGTACGATCGATGAAGAGGGCATGGCAAGAACTGCCGACAAAAAGTTCCAAATTGCTTCCCGCGCCTATAAGCAAGCTACGGAAGAATTAGGAATGCCCGCTAGTGAGATCTTCTTTGATACGCTCGCTCTACCCATTTCCACAGGGATCGAAGAGGATCGCCAGAATGCCGCCGCCACGATTGAATCCATTCGCCGCATTAAGGAAGCAATGCCCGAAACCCATATTTTGCTTGGGGTTTCCAATGTTTCCTTTGGTTTAAATCCTGCTTCTCGGATTGTTCTTAACTCCGTCTTCTTGCATGAAGCGATGAAAGTCGGTATGGATTCATCGATTGTCCATGCTAGCAAGATCGTGCCGCTTAACCGCATTCCTGAAAGAGAACTAGAAGTAGCCCGTCAACTCATCTTCGATCAGCGTCAATTCGATGGTGATATCTGTACCTACGATCCCCTTGGGGAATTTACAAAGCTCTTTGAAGGAGTTTCCGCCAAGCGTATTAAAGTCGTTGACGATAATCTCTCCATTGAAGAAAAGCTCAAAAATCATATTATTGATGGCGATCGCATTGGTTTAGATGATGCGCTCACTGAAGCTCTGAAAATCTATGAGCCGCTCGTAATTATCAATCAATTCCTGCTCGAGGGTATGAAAGTTGTGGGTGAACTCTTCGGCTCAGGACAGATGCAACTTCCCTTTGTGCTGCAATCTGCCGAAACCATGAAATCGGCAGTTGCTTTCCTAGAGAAGTTCATGGAAAAAGCCGAAGGTTCCAATAAAGGCGTATTCCTGATCGCGACGGTAAAGGGCGATGTCCATGATATTGGCAAAAACCTCGTCGATATTATTCTCTCCAATAATGGCTACAAAGTTGTCAATATCGGCATCAAGCAATCGGTAGAGAATATCATTCAAGCCTATGAAGAATGCAAAGCTGACTGTATTGCCATGAGCGGCTTGTTGGTCAAATCCACCGCCTTCATGAAAGACAACTTGCAGGAATTTAACAATCGCGGCATCACTGTTCCCGTCATTCTCGGCGGTGCAGCGCTCACGCCTAAATTTGTGTATAACGATTGTCAGAATGTTTATAATGGCAAAGTTATCTATGGTAAAGATGCCTTCTCTGACCTCAACTTCATGGACAAATATATGCCCGCCAAGGCTGAGGGCAAATGGGAAGATGGTAAAGGCTTCTTAGATGAGAATCTAGCCCTTGATGAAGTAGCGGAGACTGCTGAAAGTACGACCACTGCGGCTGAGGATAAGGCGAAAAAAGAGGTGGCGCTTGCGGAACGGTATTTAGATATTGGTCGTTCTGATGCAGTTGCTACCGATATCTCCCGTCCTACGCCTCCATTCTGGGGAACGAAGATTCTCCAAGGTGCAGATATTCCCATTGAGGATCTATTCTGGAATCTCGATTTGCAAGCACTTTTTGCAGGTCAATGGCAATTCCGTAAGCCCCAAGGACAATCTCGCGAGGAATATGACCAATTTTTGCTGGAAACCGTTTATCCAATTCTGCATACATGGAAGGAACGCATCATTAATGAGAAACTATTAGCACCAACCTCAGTCTACGGCTATTTCCCCATCCTAGCGGAAGGAAATACGGTCTATGTTTACGATCCTCAAGATATCGACAATATCAAGAATGCTGAGCCAATCAACTCCTTTGTGTTCCCTCGCCAAAAGTCCCAGCGTCGTCTCTGTATTGCCGATTTCTTCTCACCCAAGGAATCAGGAATCATTGATGTCTTGCCCTTGCAAGCTGTCACCGTGGGACATATTGCCACTGAATTTGCTCAGGGACTATTCAAGGCGAATCAATATACCGATTACCTCTATTTTCATGGTCTAGCGGTGCAGATGGCGGAAGCAGTGGCGGAATGGACTCATACACGCATTCGTCATGAACTTGGCTTTGGTGGTGAAGATCCCGATAATATCCGCGATATTCTCGCTCAGCGCTATCATGGCTCTCGCTATAGTTTCGGCTATCCCGCCTGTCCAAATATGCAGGATCAGTACAAGCTTCTCGATCTGCTCGATGCTAAGCGTGTTGGTTTAGAAATGGATGAGAGCGAACAACTCTATCCCGAACAGTCAACCACTGCGTTGATTGTCCATCATCCTGTAGCTAAGTACTTCAGTGCTTAAATGGATTAAAAGTTAAAATTAGGAAGTATTAATTATTTGTAGGATGCGTTAGTGTAACGTAACGCATCTATACAGTTAAAGAAAGTTCAAAGATGATGGGTTACGCGATCGCTAACCCATCCTACATATAATTATTTTTCTGCCTAGTAACCAATTATGCTAAAGTCCCTCAAAATAGAAAGTTTCCGTTGTTTCCTATCTTTTGAGATGCAACAACTTGGTAGATTAAATCTCATTGTTGGCACTAATAATAGTGGTAAGACTTCTATTTTAGAAGCACTTCAATTACTTCTAAATAAATCACCTAATTTTGAAGTATTAAGTGATGTTGTGATTAATCGAAGTGAGTATCTTGATAAAGAAGAGGATCGAGATAAAGACTTGGTAATTCGCCATCTTTTTTGTGGACATGAAATTGAGATCGGTAGTAACCTTTTAATTACTGGGAAAGATGATATTAATGATGTAAGAAAAGAAATCACTATTTCTATAGACTATAAGGAAATCAGCGAAGATTCTTACTTGCCAATGTTGTACATCAAAAGAACTAATTATATTAAGAATTTGACAAATCCAGATTGGTATTTGGCAGAAGAATCTAAAATAGAACTCTCATTGTCTAAAGATGGGAATGTATCGCTTAAATCATTGCAAGATGCTAGGAAGAGCTTAGCAGAGCAGCCTTCATACGTCCAATTTATAAACTCATCATCATTAAGTAATGAAAAAGCGATTGATTTATTTGAAATGATAGTACTGACACCAGAAGAAGATCTTGTTACACAAGCTATGCAAATTGTTGAACCTCGAATAAAGAGAATTGCAACGCTTACTTCTGGGAAGCATAAATATAAAGGAGCACGTAGCGGCTTTGTTATGCAGCTTGCTAATGAAAATCAACGTATCCCAATTGGTAGCATGGGTGATGGAATGTGGCGAATGCTAGGACTTGCTTTAGCGATTGTAAATGCGAAAGATGGAGTTTTATTGGTGGATGAAATTGATACGGGGCTACACTTTACAGTAATGGCTGATATGTGGAAAATGCTCTGGGAAACTGCAAAACGCCTTAATGTGCAGATTTTTGCGACGACTCATAGCAATGATTGCTGGAAGAGTTTAGCGGATATTGCCAATGCTGAAAACCCTAGTGAAGATGGAATTACCATTCATCGAGTTGAGAAAGGGAAACCTCACAGTATTGTCTTTACTGAAGATGAAATTGCGATCGCTGCTGAAGAAGGGATCGAGGTGCGCTAGGTCATGAGTACAAAAACAAGGCTATTGCTTGTGGAAGGAGATGACGATAAACGGGTAATCCCTGAGTTAATTGAAAAAAATGGGGTGATATGGACTCTAGATGATCCTCTCATTCCTCATATTCATTCATGTGGAGGATATGCCAAATTATTAAATCAGCTTAAAACTCGCTTAAAAGAGTCTTCTCTATCTCAACTTGGAGTAATTATTGATGCAGATGACAACCCTCTTGGTCGTTGGGAAAGCATCAGAAATCGATGTCAAGCCAGTATTCCAAATTTGCCCAAAGAATTGCCTGAAGATGGCTTAATTTGCGAAGTCACAAAAGAGCTTAAATTTGGAGTTTGGTTGATGCCTGACAATTTTCAGCGAGGGATGTTAGAGACTTTTTTAGCCTATATGATTCCTGACGATAGTGAACCACTATGGCAATTTGCTCAATCGTCAGTCCAAGAAGCAATAAACAGGGGAGCGAAACTGGCAGAAGTACAATATGACAAAGCCAATATTTACACTTGGCTCGCTTGGCAAGATCCCCCAGGACGACAATTACATCAAGCGGTTAAAGAAACGGTGCTTGATCCCAAACATCCCAATGCTCAGAAATTTGTGAAATGGTTTAGGGATTTGTATGGGCTGTAAGCGGTAAGTCTAAACGCAAGTAGTTCTAAGTAGTTCTAATTATGCTCCCTATTAGCTGATAATGTATTGGGTTGGGTAGCGAAAACTTCCCTATCTATGTAGCTTAGAATACCTGCACAGATAATATTATGGTTCAAAACGTCGAAAAAAATAGCTTTATAGCTTTAGAGAATCTTGGGAAGTCTTACTTACAACCCAATGGGCAGACTATATCTATTATTGAAAATATTAACTGCCAGTTGCAAGTCGGTGAAATTATTGCATTGCTGGGGCCATCAGGCTCTGGCAAATCAACACTGATGCGGATGATTGCAGGCTTGATTTCACCTTCTAGCGGCAAAGTATTGTATTACAATCGCCAATTGATGGGTTTAAATCCTGGAGTAGCGATCGTCTTTCAAAATTTTGCCCTTTACCCTTGGTTAACCGTTCTTGAAAATGTGGAACTAGGCTTAAAAGCTAAAGGTGAGGCAAAGGACACGCGCATCCAAAAAGCCCTTCGTATGATCGACGTAATCGGCTTAGATGGCTTTGAAAATGCTTATCCAAAGGAACTCTCTGGTGGAATGCGGCAGAGGGTTGGTTTTGCGAGAGCTTTGGCGGTAGAGCCCGAACTTTTATGTATGGATGAACCGTTCTCAGCTTTAGATGTACTGACTGCCGAGAACTTACGATTTGAATTGCTCGATTTGTGGTTAGAAAAGCGCATTCCTACTAAATCAATTTTAATCGTGACCCACGGGATCGAAGAGGCGGTGACCCTAGCCGATCGCGTTATTGTGTTAGGTCGTAATCCAGGGCGGATTCGCGCCGATTTACCGATTAAGTTGCCCCATTATCGCGATCGCAAGAGTCCAGAGTTTCAGGCCTTAGTCGATCAGGTTTATAAAATTCTGACTAATCCCGATCTCCCAGACAGTTCATCCCAAGCTGCAACCACAACTTCTACGCCCAAGCCACCTGCTTCACCGAAATATCAATCTTTACCCCATGTACGCATTGGTTCGGTTGCTGGTTTGCTGGAACTTCTAGAAGGAAGGCAGGAAAAAGATTTATATCGCCTTGCTCAAGAACTTTTATTGGAAGTTGATGACTTATTACCAATTGTTGAAGCTAGTAAGTTAATGGATCTAGTCGCGATCACTGAAGGTGACATTCAACTAGCGCCGAGGGGTGAGAAATTCATTAACAGTAGTATTGACGAGCGAAAAGCAATCATTCGTGAATCGCTTCAGCAACACATTCGTCTAGTACAACAAATTTGTCAGCTATTGCAAGCCAAACGCAATCATCGAATTTCTGAGGAATTGGTACTTGACATTCTAGAAAATTATTTCACCAATAAAGAAGCGCAACGGCAGCTCAGAACGGCGATGGATTGGGGACGCTATGCGGAGCTATATAGCTATGACGAACCATCGGGTGAAATCTTTATTGAAGAGAGTGTAACTGAATCTGAAGAGTCTGAATAGAACTCAATCAATTTATCTATCCAGCCTTATCTATCCAGCCTTATCTATCCAGCCTTATCTATCTAGCCTTATCTATCTAGCCCATTTTTTAGTCAGGATTGCTTATGTATCAACCCACTATCGATCCCAAGGCAGAATTTCGTTCGCGTTGGAGTATTGGCGATGTTTTACTACCCTTAGCGATTATCTCCTTGATCTTCATTATCGTTCAGACTGCCAGTAAATTTACGGGCACTTACGATAGTGACTATGTCATTAATCTATCACTTTCATTTTTACCAACCTATGCTTTGCAAACCTTAGTGCGAATGCTGGCTGCCTATGGTTTGTCACTGGTTTTTACCTTGGTTTATGCCTATGTAGCCTATCGGTCAGCGGCATGGGCAAAAGTACTGGTTCCATTACTAGATATTCTTCAGTCTATTCCCGTCCTATCATTTTTGCCTGCGGTAGTCCTTGCTTTGGTTGGTCTATTTCCTGGACAAAGATTGGGGATCGAGCTAGCATCGATTTTACTCATCTTCACGGGGATGACTTGGAATATGACCTTCAGCTTTTATCAATCCCTAAATAGCATTCCTCAAGAACTAATTGAAGCCAGTCAAGTTTATCGCCTCTCGGCTTGGCAGCGGTTTTGGACTTTGGAATTGCCTTCAGGGGTAGTGGGTTTGGTTTGGAATAGTGTGATGTCAGTGGCGGGGGGATGGTTCTTTTTGATGCAAACGGAATCTTTTACCCTCTCCGATCGCAACTTTACGCTTCCAGGATTGGGTGCATTTCTCAAAGCTGCCGCAGATAAAGGTGACAATTGGGCAATTTTTTGGGGGATTATCGTTCTCATCGGCATTATTACGATTATCGATTATGTGATTTGGCGACCAATGATTGCTTGGGCAGAAAAGTTTAAGTATGAGACCGTTGAGGCAACCCAAGTGCCAGAATCACGGATATTAGACTTTCTGAGGCGATCGCCTACGATGCGAATCGTCAGCGAACGTTTATTTGTACCTGTTTCTGAGGCTTTTAATCGCGGATTTAGTGGTAAAGTGCAAAGTTCTCCGAGCGCTAACCATAGGAATTCTAAATGGATGAATTGGTTAAATTGGATTTTATTAGGAGCAGTAGGATTTTTGGTTTTAGGTGGAACCTTAGAAGCGATACTGTTGCTTAGTAAAATGCCCTTGAGTTCTTGGCAACAGGTGATTCTCGGAGCCGCATTTACTTCCATTCGTGTATTAGTGGTACTGATTCTCTCCCTCCTGATTACGGTTCCTATTGGCGTAACGATCGGTCGGAGTCCAAAACTAGCTCAATTTTTGCAACCAATTGTTCAGATTGCGGCTTCAGTTCCTGCGACGGCTCTATTCCCAATTCTATTATTGGGATTAGCAAATTTTGGTGGTGGTTTGGATGTTGGAGCTGTCATTCTGATGACCTTAGGAAGTATGTGGTATATCCTGTTCAATGTAATTGCAGGGGCGCAAGCCATTCCTTCAGAACTATTTGAGGCGGCAAGGGTTTACAAACTCTCATCATTAGAGCGCTGGCGAACGTTGATTTTGCCAGGAATTTTCCCGTACTTGGTGACTGGGATTATTACAGCGGTTGGAGGTGCATGGAATGCCAGTATTGCTGGAGAATATATTAAATTCCAAGGTAAGATCCTGACAGCAACGGGGCTGGGATCGACGATTACTCAGGCTTCTGATGTGGGAGATTTTCCGCTTCTATTGGCTTCCACTATTGTGATGTCGCTACTGGTGGTCACCACTAATCGTCTAGTATGGCGACCTCTCTATCGCTTGGCACAGGTGAAATATCAACTGATCGTTTAGGTGATCGCTCAAATCCAAGAAGAAAATGTATTGCATTCTCTTCTTGGATTTGAGCGCAAAGCGCTGTAGCTCTTTCGTTACGATACAAAACTTTGCTTGACATTATATATAGGTATAAGAATTAGGATGCAGGCATGAAGTTAAGTAAGTAAATGCCGATGACTAGTTACCTAGCTACCCGTCTGCGCGAAGGCACAAAACAATCGCATACTGCTGCCGAGAATACTGCATTTATGAAGTGCTTTTTAAAGGGGATTGTCGAAGTCGTTCCCTTTAGAAAACTATTAGCTAATCTTTATCTCGTATATAGTGTGCTGGAAGCAGAGTTAAAACGCCATTTGCATCATCCGATCGTCGGTCAAATGTGCTTCCTCGAACTCGATCGCCAGTCGAGCTTAGAACGGGATTTGACCTTTTATTATGGCGAAGACTGGCGATCGCAAATTGTTCCATTGGCGGCTGGACAGGTTTATGTTGATCGCATTCTTGAACTCTCCCAGACCGATCCTGCCTGTTTAATTGCCCATTCCTACACGCGTTACATGGGCGATCTTTCGGGTGGGCAAGCTTTGAAACATATTATCCGTTCGGCTCTGGATTTACCAAGCGATCGCGGTACGGATTTCTATGAGTTCGAGCAATTGCCAAGTATTGAGGCAAAGAGAACTTTTAAAGAGAAGTATCGCCAAACTTTAGACGATCTTTCTGTGGATGAGGAAACGATCTTGAGAATTGTTGCCGAGGCAAACTACGCCTTTACGCTCAATCGGAATGTCGTCAACGAGTTAGAAGCCGATCTCCGAGCCGTACTCGATCCCCATATCTTTGAACTACTCACCAAGCAGGATCGGGTCGGTAGCACCGAGCGTCACAGCCATGCGGCTTGAGACAAATTAGCGAAAACAACCCCCTTAAGCTTTCGAGATTCTCACAATGGCATTGCCATTTTTAAGATTGGCATAACCAATATCGCAATCCTAAATGGTTTGTGGAAGTGCCCCCAACGGGCGCTTCCACAAACCCAAAAATCTACAAATGATTTAGGACTGCTACTCCCTTCCCAGTAAAAAATTAGACATTGTGGCGCTTCGCGCCGCAATGCTAATTCTTGGTTTTGTATGTCTATTTCTGTGGTGGGAAGGGAGTATATAAAAAATAGTAGAAAAAATATAGAGATTGAGTTGATGAGCAAATTATCGCAAACAGTTAAATTCGAGCTTAATTTATTACATAAATACAATCAACCCGTGCCCCGATATACCAGCTATCCACCTGCAACGGAACTCAGCGAAGATTTTAATTCCCTTGATTTTCGGGGCGCGATCTCCTTGGGGAATTTACAAAACACCCCCCTATCCCTCTATGCCCATATTCCCTTTTGTGACGCTCCCTGCTACTTCTGTGGCTGCAATACCGTAATTAGTTCGCGTAAGGAAATTGCGGAGCCTTATTTAGATTACCTCACGCGCCACATTGCCCAAGTTGCCGCTACGGTAAATCGCGATCGCCTCGTCCAGCAAATGCATTGGGGCGGCGGTACGCCCAATTATTTTTCCTTTGAGCAAGTGGAACGTTTGTGGGATTGTTTGCACAGTCATTTTACCTTTGCCCAAGATGCGGAAATATCTATTGAAGTCAATCCGCGATCGCTAACTAAGGAATATTTGCAAGGATTAAGGAAACTGGGTTTTAATCGCATTAGTTTCGGTATCCAAGATTTTAATCCCCAAGTGCAAGAAGCGGTTAATCGCATTCAGCCCGAAACTATGCTTTTTGAGGGAATGCAATGGATGCGTGAGGTCGGCTTTGAAGGGGTGAATGTCGATCTGATCTATGGATTGCCCTATCAAACCTTAGAGACATTCCATGAAACCTTAGAAAAAACGATCGCCCTCGATCCCGATCGCATTGCCGTATTTAATTTTGCCTATGTGCCTTGGTTGAAGCCCTTACAAAAGAAGAAGATTGCCCCAGAGACCTTGCCTTCTCCCGAATATAAACTGCAAATCATGGAAATGACGATTGAAGTTTTAACCCGTCATGGTTATGTATTCATCGGTATGGATCACTTTGCCAAACCCGATGATGAATTGGCGATCGCTCAACGGGAAGGAAATCTGCATCGGAATTTTCAGGGTTATACTACCAAACCTGAGTCCGACCTCCTTGGCTTTGGCATGACTTCGATCAGTATGCTGCAAAATGTTTATACCCAGAATCACAAGGGAATACAGGACTTTTATAAAGCGATCGATGCAGGGAAACTACCCATTGAACGTGGAGTCACCCTCAATGCCGATGATATCTTGCGCCGTTCCATCATTATGGAATTAATGTGTCAATTTGAACTATCCCAGCAAGAGATTGAAGCAAAATATCACTTAACCTGCGATCGCGATTTTGATAAATACTTCGCACCAGAACGTTTGAAGCTGCGCCAGTTAGAGGCTGATGGCTTAATTGAATTGAGACAGGATCGGATTGAAGTTAAACCTGCGGGAAGATTGCTCATCCGTAATATCGCCTCGGTATTCGATCGCTATCTCACTAAAAACGAGCAGGGTAAATTCTCGCAATCGATTTAAATCGGTAACCCTAAAATCTCCATTTCCCCTATTCCCTCACGCAAGTCCATGACTACTACTTTAACGAACCCGATCGCTTGTTGGCAAGAGAAATACCTCACTGGTAATCTACAGGTTGACAGACAGCATCAGCAAATCTTTGAGATTGTGAATGCACTCCATGAGGCAGTAGTTGCGCGGGAAAGTATTTATCGATTGCAAGAGTTGCTGGAATATCTGGCAACTCACACCATCGAACATTTCCAATCGGAAGAGGCGCTAATGATGGCAATGGACTATCCCGACTACGATCGCCATAAACAAAACCACGATCGTCTACTCTCTGTCGTTGATAGTTTATTACTGCAAATGCGCGATTGCCACACGGTAACCATCACCACCGACATCACTCAATTTCTCACCGACTGGTTGGCACACCATATCAAAGGCGAAGACAGAAAAATGATTCATTTTCTCCAAAAAAGTGCTGTAATACCGATTCACTGAAGTGAGCCAACACTTCAGTGAATTAAGTAGTTCGGCATGATTAAAGCCCAAAGCCAGAAAGCGTACCGCCCGCTTAGCAGGCGGTACGCTCCTCTAGGTTTTAAGTTTACTCTTAGCTACTTAAAAAACAAACCCAATAAGGTTTTGCGATTTCCAAAATGACAACTATGAAAATCTTGATCGCAAATTAATACTTTAATACTTTTATAATTTAATACTATGGTTTCCATTCAATCTCGCCCTGAACCTGAACTTCTGCGCGATGGCATTAAGGTTCCTGTCAAAGAAACGCTACTAACACCAAGGTTTTACACCACGGATTATGATGCTGTCGCCAAAATGGATATCTCTTCCCAGCAGGCTGAACTAGAAGCCGTGGTAGAAGAACTGCGCACGGATTACAATCGCTATCACTACAAACGCGATGATGAGTTCTTGCAGTCTTGGGAACATATCGATGGTGAAACTCGCGCGGCTTTTATTGATTTTCTTGAACGCTCTTGCACCTCTGAGTTTTCGGGCTTTCTTCTGT
Source organism: Pseudanabaena sp. 'Roaring Creek' (assembly GCF_001402795.1). Taxonomy (GTDB): domain Bacteria; phylum Cyanobacteriota; class Cyanobacteriia; order Pseudanabaenales; family Pseudanabaenaceae; genus Pseudanabaena. Next base: position 3,677 of record NZ_LIRE01000214.1, on the reverse strand, counting down.
TTAAAGAGCTATCGCGTCAACTTAGCGATCGCAGCCCTCTCTTAGCGGAAGCCTTTAACTTGATGGCAAGGGATGAAGCTCGCCATGCGGGTTTTCTCAATAAGGCGATGAAGGATTTCCATCTGTCGCTGGATTTGGTCAATATGACCAAGAAGCGGAGTTATACCTTTTTTAAACCTGAATGGGTGATCTATTCTGTCTACTTGTCAGAAAAAATTGGCTACTGGCGCTATATTCTTGTTCACTATCATTTACAGGAGCATCCAGAAAATCAGTTCTATCCTCTCTTTAAATATTTTGAAAGTTGGTGCCAAGATGAGAATCGTCATGGCGATTTCTTTAAGGTTTTATTGCGATCGCAACCAGCGCTATGGGGGACATGGAAAGCGAAACTATGGGCGCGTTTCTTTTTATTAACAGTATTTGCCACCCATACTATCACCGTATTTGAACGGGCGGATTTTTATAAATCCATTGGCTTAGATGCGCGTGAATATAACAAGCAAGTGGTCATTAACACCAACAATACCGCCATTAGTGCGTTTCCTGCGGTACTGGATACCAGTCATCCCGAATTTTTCCCTAGATTAGAGAAATGTGTTGATTACAATTTTAAGCTGATGGCAATTGATAATAGCGATCGCCCCCAATGGATTAAAAAACTCCAAAAGATACCGCTCTTCCTTGCGATTTTCTGGCAGTTGCTATTGGTATATCTGCTCAAGCCTATTGACGCTGAGTCACAAAGGGGTAAAGTTCGTTAGAAAAAGCGGCGCTATGCGCCGCAGTCTCTTCACTTAGGACAACTCAAACCCCAAGAATTGACTGGCGGCGCTATGCGCTGCCAGTCAATTCTTGGGGTTTACACTTGGCGACTGCTATCATTACCCGCCAGTCCAACATCCATTAAGTTGAGGGACACCGCCAAACTTGGTGATTTGCTCCAAGGTCATGAAATATGCCCATGCCGAGGTGAGCAAATTTCCTTCTAAATCAAAAGCTTCTATCTCATAGCGATTATAGGCATTCTCAGAGGCATTACGATCGCTTTGATAATCTTCTAGATCGTCAAGGGATTCTAAGATGCTAGCCTCCGCGAAGGAAAGTAAGTAACCATGAATTTGCCGATCACCCAAAATCATCGCAGGATAACCCATCGGCAAAGAAAACAATTCCCCATAGGCGATCGCCTGTTGTTCAGCGATCGTTTTTCCTGCACAATATTGAGCATAATTCTCTTCATTGGGTTTGAGAGTGCCATAGACAAAAACATGGCATAGTTTGGGAATTGAAATATCTGCTGTCATTGTGCTGCCTTAAAAATTGTCGCGTTTGTAGCTCTTGTAGCCACCCAGTAAGAGTTTTTAAAGCTCAAAATGGCTACGCCATTTTGAGCTTTAAAAACTCTTACTGGGTTTGGTTTTGAATTCACAAAAGCGTTGTCACACTTTTGTGAATTGGTATAAAGCCAAAACTTGCTTCTACTTTATGCTGATGCGATCGCCCCTCAATCAGCATTAAAATCAACGCTAACATAGAATATAGTCACCTCGCCCAAAATCATCAAGAGATCGATCGTCTAGATCGATAGGAAATAGCATCGATGAGCAATGATAGAGATAGTTTTAAGGACAAATTTGCTTTTAAGGTAGAGGGTTTAGAATCTTTAGTGGATGATGTCAAGCAGTTACTAAACCTCGATCAACTCATCGATCTTGCTCAAAAACTAGAAGAAAAGCAGCAATCTGGCGAAATTCGCACAGAAGTAAACGTCACCTCTCGTCCGCTATCCAACATTCCCCGACGTGGTAATATTCCCCGCTCTCGCGTTACTACCGTATCGGGTAGCGATCGCGAAGTTGCTTCTCCCGATATCGTTAAGCCCGCAAAGGATAGCCCCACCAACGAAAAGCCGCAAGCGATCGCTGAATTAGTCGGTGGTTTAGGCGATATTTTAGCGCAGCTTCGGGATCTGGTCGAAATCCCTCTCAAACGTCCTGATATTTTGGCTAAGTTGGGATTAGACGCACCCAAGGGCGTTTTATTAGTTGGTTCCTCAGGCACGGGCAAAACCCTAACTGCGCGATCGCTAGCCCATACCTTGGGCGTAAATTACATGGCGATCGTCGCGCCAGAAATCCTTAGCAAATACTATGGTGAAGCAGAAACTCGCTTGCGCCAAATTTTTGAAAAAGCCGTCAAGTCTTCTCCCTGTTTAATTTTCATTGATGAAATCGATGCCCTCGTTCCCAATCGAGCAAATGTGGAAGGAGAGGTGGAAAAGCGCTTAGTGGCTCAGTTGTTGGGCTTAATGGATGGGTTTGCCGAAACCAAGGGGGTAATTGTGTTAGCGGCAACCAATCGCCCCGATGCGATCGATCCTGCTCTCCGCCGTTCGGGAAGATTCGATCGCGAGATCGTTTTTCCTGTACCCGATCGCTCTGCGCGTCGCGAGATTCTCTCCATCCATACGCGATCGATGCCTTTGACTGGGGATGTTGATTTAGATGATATTGCGGATCGTGCTCATGGTTATGTGGGCGCGGATATTAAGGGACTCTGCCAAGCCGCTGCAACTAATGCTTTGCGGCGGCAGGTAGCTAGTCTTACGGAAATTCCCGATCGTCTAGATGTCGATCGCGAAGATTTTGAGGTGGCGCTGAAACAAATCAAACCTGCGGTCTTGCGATCGCTGCAAATTCAGGTTCCTAAAGTCCAATGGTCGGAAATTGGCGGACTCGCGAAGGTAAAGCAAACTCTGCAAGAAGCTGTAGCAGGGGCTTTAGTCGATCCCGCCCTATATGCCCATACCCGTGCTAAGGCGACCCGTGGGGTACTGCTCTATGGTCCTCCTGGAACGGGCAAAACCTTGCTCGCCAAAGCGATCGCCACCCAAGCGCAAGCAAATTTTATTGCCGTTGCAGGTTCGGAACTATTGACTAAATGGGTAGGAGCTTCCGAGCAAGCGATCAGACAGTTATTTGCCCAAGCCCGTCAAGCCTCTCCCTGTGTAATTTTTATTGATGAAATCGATACCCTTGCACCCGCTAGAGGTAGCTATCAAGGCGATAGTGGAGTGAGCGATCGCGTCATCGGTCAGTTACTCACAGAACTCGATGGCTTGCAATCAACGGAAGGGTTATTGGTGATTGCGGCAACCAATCGGCGCGATTTTATCGATCCCGCCCTGCTGCGATCGGGACGCATCGAACTGCATCTGCTGGTAGACCTACCCGATCCCGATAGCCGTAGTTCCATTTTGGCTGTGCATAATCGCGATCGCCCCCTAGCCGCTAGTCTCGATCTCCAATTTTGGGCAGAAAAGACTGAGAACTGGAATGGAGCCGATCTAGCCTTTCTTAGTAATCGGGCGGCGATCTTTGCGATACGTCGCCATCAACGCAGTGCTGTGAGTTTGTTAGCAGATTTACAGATTACACAGGAAGATTTTGAGCAGGCTTTTGCCGAATTAATATCCCAGCGCAATTAATCACGCATAAAACTCAAAAGCCAAGTGACAGCGCTTTGCGCTGCCACTTGGCTTTTGAGTTATCTCTTACATTGCTATAAGTATAGTTGTTTTAAATAACTTGTAGACGGGCTTCGACTTCGCTCAGCCCTCGGTGTAAGCTAGCTGAGCGAAGTCGAAGCTGTAGTTTTTATTTGAATTATCTATA
>NZ_LIRE01000706.1 GCF_001402795.1 Pseudanabaena sp. 'Roaring Creek' | reverse complement strand
TATAGTTGTTTTAAATAACTTGTAGACGGGCTTCGACTTCGCTCAGCCCTCGGTGTAAGCTAGCTGAGCGAAGTCGAAGCTGTAGTTTTTATTTGAATTATCTATAAAACCCCAAATAGTGTTGCCGCGCGGAGCGCGGCAACACTATTTGAGGTTTTATGTTATTTTGCTTTTGCTGCTAAACGATGTTGGATTTCCAAATAAACCAGTAAGGCATTCACATCCGCAGGATTAACCCCACCAATACGACTGGCTTGACCGATAGTCATCGGGCGAATCTTGCTCAGTTTTTCCCGCGACTCCTTGGACAATGTCGCGATCGCATTGTAGTCAATATCCTTTGGCAAAGCGCGATCGCTATGTTTGGCAACTTCCTCAATTTGATGCTCTTGTCGTTGAATATAGCCCACATACTTCACTTCAATTTCGGCGGCGAGACGTTCAAAGCGATTTAAATGAGGATCGGCTAACCCATAGTGAATTAGTTCCGCATAATTAAATTTAGGACGACGCAACAGGTCGGCAAGCGTTATGGCTCCGCGAATCATTTCCCCTGTCTCGGCGGTGATTCTCTGCCCAAGTTCTTCCTTTTCCTTAACGCGAGTTCCATTTAGGCGTTCCACTTCGGCATGAACGCGATCTTGTTTGTCGCAGAAAAGTTGCCAACGGCGATCGTCTACTAGACCGATCTCGCGACCGATGGGGGTGAGGCGGCGATCGGCATTGTCCGAGCGCAATATCAAGCGATATTCGGAGCGACTGGTCAGCATTCGATAGGGTTCGCGTAACTCCTTCGTACAAAGATCGTCGATCAGCGTACCAATGTAACTACTGGATCTTGGCAATACGACCATTTCTCTTTTTTGGGCAAAGAGAGCCGCATTCATACCCGCAATTAAACCCTGCGCTGCTGCCTCTTCATAGCCTGTAGTTCCATTGATCTGTCCCGCACAAAATAGCCCTTCAATCAGCTTTGTCATCAGGGTCGGATAGCACTGTGTCGCAGGAATATAGTCGTATTCCACGGCATAGGCGGCTCGAAGCATATGGCAATTTTCGAGCCCAGGCAGCGTTCGCAACATTTGCAACTGAATGTTCTCGGGCATTCCCGTGGAAAAGCCTTGAATGTAGAGTTCGGGAATATCCCGACCTTCGGGTTCAATAAAAATCTGATGGCTATCTTTATCAGCAAAGCGTACGATTTTATCTTCAATACTGGGACAATAACGAGGACCTTTGGCATCAATGAAGCCACCATAAACGGGGGTAAGATGCAGGTTCTCGCGAATAATTCGATGGGTTTCGGCGGTAGTGCGAGTCAAGTAACAGTTCATCTGCTCCCGCTCCACCCATGCCGAAGGATCGAAACTAAACCAGTTCTGCTCCGTATCCGATGGTTGAACTTCCATTTGGCTGTAGTCCACACTACGGCGATCGACCCTTGCGGGCGTTCCCGTTTTTAAGCGATCGGTGACAAAGCCCAAAGCATTGAGCGTTTCCGTAAGCCCTGCGACCGCAAATTCTCCCGCACGCCCCGCAGACATGGAGCGATTGCCCACCCAGATTTTGCCATTGAGAAAAGTGCCCGTAGTTAAGATGACGGCTTTACAGGCATAACCCACCCCAAATTGAGTTTCTACGCCGATAATTCCTTGGTTACTATCGAGCAACACGTTAATTACAGTTCCCTCCCGTACGGAGAGATTTGGCTCGTTTTCAACCACGGTTTTCATTTCGGCGGCATATTCGCGTTTGTCGGTTTGCGCTCTGAGCGCCCAAACTGCGGGTCCGCGCGAACTATTCAGAATCCTTTTTTGGAGATAGGTGCGGTCAGTAATTTTGCCAATTTCCCCGCCAAGGGCATCGACTTCATGGACGAGTTGGGATTTGGCGGGACCGCCAACGGCAGGGTTGCAAGGTTGCCATGCAATGCGATCGAGGTTGAGGGTAAGGAGCAAGGTTTTGCAACCCATTCTTGCCGAGGCGAGGGCTGCTTCACAGCCTGCATGACCTGCACCGACAACGATCGCTTCAAACTCATCAAGAAATTGCACTTGATTGGCTGAATTTATTAAATTACCCTTCATCTCGCTCATTGTCTGACAGACCCGACCAACAAAGTCCTATTCTAATCTAAAAAGCAAAGGTGACGCATCGCCCCCCCTTTTACTTTTCGATACCATATAGCTGTCGCCAAGTCTAATAGGACATAAACCCCAAGAATTGATTGGCGGCGCTTCGCGCCGCCAATCAATTCTTGGGGTTTGATTTGTCCTCAGTCAAGTGACTGTGGCTATAAAACAAACTTGTAGAGCTAAATAGGTAAGGATGGGCGGCGCTTCGCGCCGCCCATCCTTAGAATGACCAGCAAACTTATTCCTCAAACTGCCAGCGATCTTTAGAGGCATCTTCATCAAAGAATCGCTTGGGACGCAAGGTTAAGGTCACCTTACCTAGGAGTTCGACCTCGGGTGGCGAATCAAACCAAGCAAACTTGAGATTGCCATCTTCGCCAGCGATCGCAAAATAGCTGTTTTCATCCCATTCCCGTTGAGCGCGATCGACCAGTACTAAAATATCTTCGGCGCGATCGCGCAAGGCACTCAAGACCTCTTGATTAATCGAGGTCTTTAAAGTATCGGTGTTACAAGCCACAATCACTCCATCTTCGGCTTGATGTACCACAAACCATCCAGGGAGAGTCGCCCAAGCCTCTGCACCCTCACCTCGGACAATGCCAAAGGGCGCTAACTCGCTCACTTGCGGAACTGACCGAAACTTTTCTAACGTTAATGGCAGATAGCCTGCAACGGGAAGAATGCGAGGGATATTATCTTCACCGTCATAACGGAAGTTGGGTAAGTTAGGAGCTTTCTTTTTCGATGGATTTGCCATATCCATGAGTAATCTCTCGATCGCCACCCTTGCCTTTTCGCTATGGGCAAAGCGTAACCCCCTCGCGATCAATCTCGTCCGCTCCTGCGGATCGATTTTACCCTGCGCCGCCTTGAGGACTTGCAACACGACGGCATCCCCTGGATGTCGCGTAAATCCCTCTGGCAAATTGGCAACGCTTGAAGCTTCTTTGAGAGCCTTGACAACATCCTTAGCTTCTAAAACATCGAGGTTCTTTTCTAGGGCAAAGGTTGCCATGGTCACGCGTTCGCTTTGGCTGAGTACGCGCAACTCATTCAAAATATCGCTACCCTTTTGCTCGAAATGTGCCAATACAATAGCGGCGGCATTTCCTGCTTGGAGACTGGCATAGACCTGAGAAGCCACGACTATCTGGTTCTGTTGGATCGGCTCAAAACCCGTATTTTCAAAAATTGCGAGGGAATTCTCTCCCATTTTTTGCAACATTTGACAAGCGATTCCCCACTGTACCCAAGTCCCTTCCTTATGGCGCAAGAGTTTGAAAAGTCCTTCAGAGTCAGTAGGAATTGTGGGTACTGGGATTGGCATAGTTGTAATACAAAGTTAAATGAGCGAGATCTCTCTATCTTCATATCATCTCACTTTAGAGCGTGTTTGAGAAGTTGCGCTTTAGCCCCATAGCGTTGCCATTTTGGGAATCTCAAAACTGGGGTTGGGGTTTAATTCACAAAAGTGTTGTCACACTTTTGTGAGTTGGTATAGGGCACTTGCGGATTAGAAATTTCCCACTAAGTTACATATAGCTACCGCTAACTGTATCAGGACATAACCCCCAAGATCGTGCTGTCGCGCTCCGCGCGACAACACGATCTTGGGGGTTAATTTTGTCCTAACAAGACTGGCGGTATAGCTACCGCCAGTCTTGTTAGGACAAAAATTAAACCCAGAAGAGTGTTGCGGCGCTTCGCGCCGCAACACTCTTCTGGGTTTTATGTCTTAACTTATTTGGCTATAGCTATACTTTAATTAATAGCAAATCCCTAAGCGGCGACTTGCTTAGCACTATTTTTATGTTCGCGCATGGAGTTCACAAAACGCTCGAAGAGATAATCGGCATCGTGGGGGCCAGGGCTAGCTTCGGGGTGATATTGCACCGAGAAGATTGGTAGGGTTTTATGTTCTAAACCAGCGACGGTACGATCGTTGAGATTGATGTGGGTTAGCATCGCCGCAGACTCGTCAAAGGAATTATCTGTGAGGGCAAAGCCATGATTTTGGCTGGTGATCTCGACGCGGCGATCGGCATTTTCGGCTTGGTTTTGAGCGGGTTGATTGAGTCCGCGATGACCGAATTTGAGCTTGAAGGTATCACCACCCATCGATAAGCCTAAAATCTGATGCCCTAAGCAAATACCAAACATGGGTTTGTCTGCGGATAATAGGGCTTTTGCCGTTTCAATGCCTTGCATGACAGCGGCGGGATCGCCAGGTCCGTTAGAGAGGAAAATGCCATCGGGATTGTACGAGAGGATCTTTTCGGGAGTAGTATCCGCAGGGACGACGATCACGCGACAACCATAGCTGGCAAGACGACGCAAAATATTGCGCTTCACGCCAAAGTCGATCGCTACTACAGTTAATCCTTCCCCTGTCAGCTGAGATGGTTCGATAAATTCCCACTCAGGCAGGGTTTTTTCTGCCCATTCATAGATTTTGGTGGTGGAAGCTTCTTGGGCTAGGTTTTGCCCCTGCATGGAGGGGGCAGCCTTGACTTGGGCTAGCAAAACTTCGGGGTCGAGGATTTCCGTAGAGATACCGCCATTCATTGCGCCGAGCGATCGCAATTTGCGGGTTAAGGCGCGAGTATCAATACCTGCAATGCCAACGACATTATGAGCCTTGAGGTAATCGGGTAATGACTGACGCGATCGCCAATTGCTGGGAACTGCCGTAATGTTACGAGCGATGATGCCACCTACCTGTGGGCGATCGGATTCATCATCTTCGGGATTTATGCCCGTATTACCAAGTTCGGGACAGGTGAAAGTAACAATTTGACCTCGGTAGCTGGGATCGGTCATGACCTCTTGATAGCCTGTCATTCCAGTATTAAATACTACTTCGCCGATCGCGGTTCCAGATGCGCCGAAGGCATAGCCACGGTAACAAGTACCATCTGCCAAGACCAAAATTGCTGCTTGCTTTGTTGCCATATCTTCAAATACTCGTTCGTTGCTGTCCATTATCAGATACTTATTTTGGACAATAGCGATCATTCTAAACGTTATCTAGGTCACAAGAGTGGATTTTAGTTGGTTTGCTGCTGAATATTTAGGTCTAAAATCTACACTCCCCAAAAATTTTCACTACGCCAAAATTCGTTAAACTTAATGACGTTTAAGACACTTTTGGCAAATCGGTAAGTTCTTCATTCAATAATTTTTCAATATAAGACTCTAAATGAACCAGTTTTACAACACTTAATCGATGAAGTTTTTCTAAAATCTCCATCTCTTTTTGCCATTGCTCTGTGGAGGTGACTTGAGATTCATCGACTTCAACTGTCACATTTGGGACATTAAATCCTTCGAGGCTATAGCCATATTGCTGTTGCTCAGTTGCAACATATTGTTCTACAACAGTCGCGACTGAACCACGTTTCAGGTTATGGGTCGGGATATCATGTAATAAAACGACTTCAGAGAATAAAGGATATTTAGGCTTCATAATAATTCCTCCTGATCGCTAGAACGTTTAGGAACTAATGTAACAAATTTTGTTTGCTGATTTGTAATCATCCAAATGGTAGTAACTTCAAGCTTTCTGAAGAAACTGTGATTTGTCATCTTTGGGCAGAAGCACCAACAGATATTTGGTGAGTTTTTCTTCGGCGATCGCAGTATCAACAGAAAGTAACATCGTTATATTTAGCCTCCTATCAAATACTTATTTTGAACACTAAGTAGCTAGGCATAAGTAAACTTAAAACCAGAGAGCATACCGCCCGCGCAGCGGGCGGTATGCTCTCTGGTTTTGTTCTTTAATTATGCCTAACTACTTAGTAACCATTCCAAACGTTATCTAGGTCACAAGATAAAAAAAGAAGGCTCGCTAAGTGAGCCTTCTTTTTTTTGATTAGCTAAGTACTTCAGCGATTTCAATTACCTGCCCATCGGGATCTTTAACCAAGAAGTTGAGGGGTTTTTCGCTACGGACTTTATGTTTGACACCTTTGATTTGGATCTGGAGCAGGAGTTGTTCGACACAGTCGCGATTAAAGCAAATATGTCTGCCGCGATCGTTATCTGTAGCATTTGCTCCAGGAACGATATGCAACTGCACATTTTTCTTGAGTTGATACCACGCGCCTTCCATATCTGCGGAATATTTGGATTTAGCAGTTCGGGCGGTAGCAGGAATATAAATCGGATCAGCAGGTGCGCCCATGCCGTATTCATAGCCGTAGTAATAATGTAGCGGCACATCGGCGATCGGCAGTTTTAACTCGCCTTCATAAAAATATCGCGCTTGATCGAGGTTAGAAACCATGATCGTATGTACTTTTGGTGCGCTGGTGAGGAACATCCACATGGCAACGGCGTATGCACCAAGCAGCATAACCATGATGCCTTGAGTAGAAAACAGTGACTCCATCGTAAAGCAACTACATATTAAGAGACTTAGCTTTTTAGTTTAACGCAACTATCATAGGTTTAAGTCACAAACTACACGATCTGACAACTTACCTTGTGTCTACAGAGATGGGCAGTGCTTCGCGCTGACTATCTCTCTCATTTATCGTAGGGAATATCGGATGGTTTTTTGCCTACAGTGGCGGTAAAGCTTGGAAAGTTTATGAGGTCGTCTGTAAATTTTTCGTCTAGGGTCAGGGCATATTTGCGATCAGACAATAAAACTACGGGGATATGCTCTCGATCTTCCTCATTAGAAACTAAACGCCTTTTTACTTTATTCGTAAAATACTTTTGCTTAAATTCTTTGATCTGTTCGTTACTAATTCGATTTAACCGACCTTGCTGAGTTAACAGATTAATAATCACAGCAATATTATTGCCCGATGCTGCATGTCCCATTGTTCTGTAATATTCGGCTATCAGTTTTTGTGAAACAACTAAGTGAGCGTTATTTTTATGCTTCTTGGGATCAGAATTAAATTCTATTAGCCATTTAATAAGTTGCTTATACTCAGGATCGAGAGGATTAGAGAAGTTTTTTGCTATATTGTTGTCGATAAAGATGTCTTTTCTAGTCATTAGAAATTTTTAAAGGTTAAATCTATCAAGCATTAAGAGCGATGTCTATCGTATCAATCATATATGTCTCAAAGAATCCTTTGGGAGCATTTAAAATTTGTCCGTCTTTTGTAAATTCAATCCGATGGGCGATGCTGCCATTTTTAATCGAATTTTCAAAATAATATACTGCTACATCTTCAGGCTGAATTTCTCCTTTAACAATTAGCAATCTCATCCTATTTAGCAAATACTCACTATGAGTTTCAACAATATAGTTTTTATTTCTCTCTTTAAGTTGCTTTACTAAGTAGTTACCTAAGTTAGCTTGAACTGATGGATGTAAATGTATTTCTGGCTGAGACATTATCAATGTTGAATCATCTGACAACTGTAAATCAGCAACAATAATCGGCAAGAACTGGCTAATTCCAAATCCGACATCTGCTAAAGATTCCCACTTGCTTTTGCTTTTTACTTTAACCCTTATGTCAAATCTTCCACCAGATAATTTATGAGGTTTAACATCATAAATTATATTTAAATCTTTAAGAATAGAAATTAAATCATATAGTTCTTCTGATTGATTATCTCCCCAGTCCAATATTTGATATATATAACCACCGCCAAATTTATCAACTTTATTGCTTGATAATGATTGATAATAAGTTCTCTCAGGCTGAGATCTAAATGCACTAATAAAATTAAAATCATGAATTAAATATTTATTTAAACTATCAGAAACTTCACTTACTTCATCAAAGTAGTTGGAGATCTCAAATTCATGCCAAATGCTTTCCTTGCCAATATTATTAATATTAGAATATCTTATTCCATTTTGTCTTTTATAATCGATAACATACGACGAATCGATGTCACTCTTTTTTATTTCTCCTATTGTTGGAATATTTAAATAGTTAAACTTAGGAGAATTGCTTATTTTATCAAAATACCAAAATGTTTTAAATTCATAATTATTCTTTTGAAAAGACAAGCTTAAGTCAATCATTAAGATATTCTTTGAATTGTGATTAAATGAGACCTCTTCAAATCCTCCCATATTTACATAATTACCATTAAATGACAAATACAATGGGAAAGAGTTTCCGTATAAATTCAGGCTTTGTAATGGTGATAATATTCCATATATTAAAGAGCTTTTGCCACTACTATTCTCGCCTGTAAGCAAAGTTATTTTTGAGAAGGAAACATCTACTTCTTTAAAGCATTTAAAGTTTTTTAGAGCTAATCGATGAATTTGCATAGTTGTTTTTCTGAAAAGACTATTTTGAGATATTAGTTTTGTTTGTATTTGCGATCGCTTTAACAACTAAGCAAAAGACAAATACATAGTTAAAATTAAACGTAGGATGGGTTAGCGATCGCGTAACGCATCACCTTTACCTAACTGATGCGTTACGTTACACTAACGCATCCTACGAATAATTAAGCCTTCCTAAATTAGTTATTTTTAAAACATTATCACAGCTTTAAAAATCGCCGTAGTCAACTTGTAGACAAGTTAAGCCTAGATCCCGCCAAACTCTGACGACCTGATCGCGATCGTCTAGGAGACAAAAGCAGCATTGTGCTTACAGCCATTTGAGGGATTAAGGAGGACATCTATTGAGTGAGTTGTAAACATAGCGAGAGCAAACACTAGCCTGTGTTACCTAAAGCCTCAATAGACTGTAACAGCTTTGATATTTACCAAAAACTTTCTGATGATACGGATTTTGGCAATCTTTTCCGTCAGGTCACGTTTAATAATTTTCACAAATATCGAAGCGATCAACGAGATCGAAATATTGAATAATTTGCCCATAACGCTATTTTTGACTATCAAATATAGCCAAAGATGGGTGGCGGCGCAAAGTGCCACCCATCGTTAGGAATGGAGAAAATTTAGCAAATAAACTTTCGTGTTTTATTTAGGTCTTAACTGTGCTGACGACTGCTATAAAATATAACCATGCAAGTTCGTCAGAGTGTCACCTATAGCAGCATTGATTCTAAATCTCTGCACGATTGGATTGTTAAAGCGATCGCTAAGGCGCAGATCGAGGGATCGCCGATTTTATTTAGTTACTCCCAGATCTGGGAGTGCGCGAACCCTCTATTGTTGTTGGCAAGTAAGGCTGAGGTGCAACAGCCAAAGTTCTATTGGGAACAACCTCACGCCAATCTGATCTTAGCGGCAGCGGGGTCGGTCGCAGAAGTATCCGTTCCCAATGATGATATAAGCGATCGCTTTGATTGTGCCAAAAAATTTATCAAAACCCATTTAGCCAATGCGATCCTTGCCCAAGATCCCAATCTGGAATTAGTCCAATCGGAAATGTCCATACATATAGTGGGAGCCTTTTCGTTTTATCACAAGGGTAGTAATTCTGAAAGTTGGTTGGATTTAGCACAAGCCAATAACTACCCACAGGACTCTTTGCCAGAGACAGAGTTTCCCACCCTACTTTTTTTTATTCCCCGTTGGATGGTACGCCATAAGGAGCGCACTTGTACCTTAACTCTAAATCATTACATTCAGCCTTGGGATCGCGCCGATGAGGTACTCGAACGGATAGAGAATATGCGATCGTATTTACAGGAAAGTTCCCATTACGAAGCACCGACAGTTCATGAAGTGAGCAAAATCGTCGAGGTACAGGGGCAACAGATTTGGACGGAGATTGTCGAACGAGCTTTAACTTTGATTCATCAAGGGCATTTTGAAAAGGTCGTCTTGGCTAGGGCATTGGATGTGTTGGCCGATCGGAATTTCGATCCTTTTCAAGTGCTGCATGTCTTGCGCTGTGAATATCCCGAATGCATTTCCTTTTTGTTGGATTATGGATTGGGCAAAACATTTTTGGGCGCAACTCCTGAAGTAGTATTGCAATTTAAGTCCTACGGCGATCGCTTTTGGTTGCGGAGCGATGCTTTAGCAGGTTCGATCGAGCGGGGTAAGACGGTATCTGAAGATCGAAGGTTGGGCGAGAATCTCCTCAATAGTGAAAAGGATATGCGCGAACACCAATTTGTGATTCGTTCGATTTGCGATCGCTTACAAAGCATGGGCGCAGCGATCGATCCCCAAGTTAATACGGGCTTGCTCAAGCTCTCGAATGTACAGCATTTGCACACGCCGATCACTGCCCAAATCAATGATTCGGACTGGCTAATTGCCCTCGATATTTTGCAACAGTTGCACCCGACAGCGGCTGTCGGCGGCGAACCAAGGGATCGCGCAGTTTGCTTTATGCAGCAATGGGAAGCCTGCGATCGCGGTTGGTATGCAGCTCCGATCGGTTGGCTAAATGGCAATGGAGAAGGTACTTTTGGCGTGGGAATTCGAGCGGGATATATTCAAGGCGATCGGGCGAGGATTTTTGCTGGTGCGGGGATTGTCGCAAATTCGCAGGTGGAGAACGAGCAAAGTGAAACTACGATCAAGTTTGCCGCCTTATTAAAAGCATTAGGAGCAATGTAAATTATATTTTATCTGGCTTCGACTGCGCTCAGACTTCTTTGGCTGAGCGCAGTCGAAGCCACAGGTACTTTAATTAAGTAGCTAGGCATAATTAATTACAAACTAAAACCCGTAAAGTTTAGCCTCGTAGGGGCGTAACTTTACGGGTTTTGGTAATTTAT
>NZ_LIRE01000657.1 GCF_001402795.1 Pseudanabaena sp. 'Roaring Creek' | reverse complement strand
TATAGCAGTAGCCAGTTATGTTAGGACAAAAACAAAACCGAGAAGAGTGTTGCGGCGCTTTGCGCCGCAACACTCTTCTCGGTTTTATGTCTTAACTTATTTGGCTATAGCTATAATGCCGGCCAGCCATTTCTAATCCACAAGGCATCCTACCTGCCTTAAATCGGAAGTAGCTAATTAGCTAGTTGCCTAATTATATACTTAGCTATGATAGGATGAGGAGAATTAATTTATTGCAAAATTAAAAATGGCGCAAACACAGAGAAAGCCTGTATATGTTTTGCCTAAGCATCACGATATTTTAAGGCGTATTGCCTATGAGCAGCGTTGCAATCTATCCGATGTATTAGATGCTGTGCTCGAAAATGCTGACTGGGAAGTAATTGAAGGTAAAGCTAAAAATAAGCCATTGCAAAGAGCTAATGAAAGAAGCAGTTCCTATGTTGTCATCAAATAATAAATCATGAAAAGACTAGAAGTTGAAACGCGAACAATTTTGCTAGCTTTGACGGGATCTAGACTATATAGGGTTCACAATGAGGATAGCGACTATGACTACAAGGGAATCTGTATCCCCACATTGCCGTATTTTATCGGCACGCAGAACTTTGAGCAATTAGATAGTTTTTCTGAACCAAATTGTTTGTATTCAGCTTTGACCGATACCGATAGTAATATCTACAACATCAAAAAGTTTTGTCATTTGGCAACCCTCAACAATCCCAATATTCTGGAACTATTGTGGATAGACAGAAGTGACTATCTAGTTCTAACCAGTTTCGGTGAATCTTTAATTGAAATTCGTGATGCTTTTTTAAGTCAAAAAGTTTTCTATAGCTATTCTGGCTACGCTCACGCACAAATTAAAAAGGTGCAGACGCACAGGAAATGGCTATTGAGGTATAAGGAAGACCCAGATTTTTTCTCTTTGCCACCAAACCCCAAAGACTACGGGCTAGAGGAAAATCCATTACGAAAAGAACAGTTAAATGCATTTCTCGAATTTCTTTATATCTTAATTAAGGATGCCAGCCAACATAACGAAGTGGCTACGGAATTATTAACTCATGTTGATTACAAAGGTTTGCTAAAGCAATACCCATTAGCAGAAGAACTGCTACCCGCAGTGCAATACTATACGAGGTCAACTAATGAATTTATTACCCTACTCCACAATACTCAGACCTATCGACAAGCACTGCAAGAATATGAAGCTTTTCAGTCATGGCGCAGAAATCGCAATTCAAAACGGGCAGAGATCGAGGAGAAGGTGGGATATGACAGCAAACATTCTGGGCATTGCTATCGTTTACTCAAATCTGGAATTGAGATTTTGAATGGGAATGGTGTGATTCCTAACCGAGAAATAACAGGCGATGCGCAATTCATCCGCCAAATCCGCAATGGCGAAGTACCCTATGACACCCTCATCGAGGAGGTCGCTAAGCTGGAGATGGAGTTGGAATCAGCCATGAAAAATACAAAACTCCCTAAATATCCCGATCAAAAGCTGATAGAAGAAACGCAGATTGAGATTATCAAGGAGTATCTTAACTTTTAGCTCCAGTTCTACCTGCAAATTCACCTGCAAATTCGGCTGCAAATTCGCCTACAAATTCACCCGCAAAAAACTTGATAAAGGAATTCTATTTTGAGCATATTAATTCGACAAAGCACAATTATTTTGCCCGATCGCCAAACATTAATCGGTGATGTTTATATTCAGCATGGCAAAATCGCAGCGATCGCTCCACAACTCGATCCCGCAGCGCTAATTACAGAACTAGACACTGAACTGGGCGCTGAACTGGGCAATGATGAGAAACCTCTGGAGATAATTGAGGCAAGTGGTTTAACCCTCATGGCGGGAGTCATCGATCCTCAAGTCCATTTTCGCGAACCTGGATTAGAGCATAAGGAGGATTTACAAACGGCGAGTCATGCTTGCGCGAAAGGCGGCGTGACTAGCTTTTTAGAAATGCCGAATACTCGTCCACTTACGATTACCCAAGCAGCATTAGATGACAAGCTCCGTCGAGCGGCCAGTAAATCGGTCGTTAATTACGGCTTTTTTATCGGTGCAACGGGGGAAGTTTTACCCGATTTACTTAGCGCCAATCCCACCTGTGGCATCAAGATATTTATGGGCTCGATGCATGGGGCTTTGTTGGTCGATCAAGAGGAGATTTTGGATCGGATTTTTTCGCAGGGCGATCGCCTTATTGCCGTTCATGCCGAAGATCAAGCGCGGATCGCCCAGAGGCGCATCGAATTTGCCGATAGTAAAGATCCTGCAAAACATTCCCTCATTCAGGACAATCAAGCAGCACTGAACGCGACCCAACTGGCAGTCAAGCTAGCCAACAAATATCAACGCCGCCTTCATATTCTGCATATGTCCACAGGGGAAGAGGCGGAATTTTTGCGGACAAACAAGCCTGACTGGGTGACAGCCGAGGTCACTCCCCAGCATTTGTTGATGAACATTGGCGCTTACGAGAAGATTGGCTCCCTCGCTCAAATGAATCCCCCTTTGCGATCGCTACAGGATCAAGAAATATTGTGGCAAGCACTTCTAGATGGTGTGATTGACTTTATTGCCACCGATCATGCCCCTCACACCTTAGCTGAGAAAGGATTCGCCGCCAGTCAAGCCCCCTCTCTCCCCTCCACAGAAAAATCCTCAGCCGATACAATACTCCTCGAACCAGCGAACGTACCATCGGGAATGCCTGGGGTAGAAACTTCGCTCGCCCTCATGTTGACTGAAGCCATGAAAGGACGTTGTACGGTTCATCAAGTGAGCGAGTGGATGAGCAGAAATGTTGCGAAATCTTACAAAATTGCTAATAAAGGAGAAATTCGTCTCGGTTGGGATGCAGACTTAGTACTAGTCGATCTCAAGCATTACAAACCAGTTCGTAATGAGGATTTGTTGACAAAATGTGGTTGGAGTTCCTTTGAAGGCTGGGAACTTACAGGCTGGGCTGTAACAACGATTGTTGGCGGTCAAGTCGTGTTTGCTAATGGCAAAGTCAATCCTGATGTACGCGGTCATGCATTGAAGTTTGGTTAAATTAGAGCCACAATGGATAATTGAAGGCAAAAGCTCTGTAAAATCAAGATTTTTCAAAGCTTTTGCCTAATCTCGGTTGGATTAAAGCGGAACATCACGAAAAACTATGTATTGTCATCAAAGGCTATCGATTTTACTGATATCAGCGATCGCTGCGAGCTTGTTTAGTGCTTGCAGCAGACCAAATACTGACAATAATTTTTCCATGCCCGCGAATGATTCGACAAAAGTTTCTCCTACCGCTACGCCCACCACTGCTTCTCCAGCCGCCACAGCTACGGTTGCACCTAAACCAACCGCTGCCCCAATTAATTTGCCCGAACTAGAAATCAAGGAACTAGAACCTTACAAACACCGTTCGGGAATCCTCGCGATGGATGTGCCAAAGGGGTGGAAATTGATCGATAAGAGTCAAGCTGGTGAATTATTGCTAACTTGGAATGAGATAGCTGGACGTGCCACCATCTCTATCAATATCTTTGTCCCCCCCAGCGAGATCCCTGAAAATCGGCTCAATGATGTATTTACGTTAATACTCAAGGGTATGTATGGAAATCTAAACGACTTTGAGATGAAATCCCCCGTAGTAGAGTCAACGGGAAATATTGTGATTGAGTGGACATCGACGGTAACACTTGGCAACAAAAAAGTGAAGTTTCTCGCCAACAGTAGTTTACAACGGCGCAATAATAAGTTGGTCATCTTCACGTTTGGCGCGATCGAACCCAAGTTTTCCGAGTTAAAGGACTACTTTGTGAAAATAGCAAACAATCAGGTTATCAATGCCAGTCTATCTATTCCTTAGTTGCTTAACGTATGCAGATTGACATCGCCATTATTGATGCATTCACCAATCAGACATTTCAAGGTAATCCTGCGGCAACGATATTCGTGGATCGCTTCCCAGAAGACGCGCAAATGCAGCAAATTGCCGCTGAAATGAATCTCTCGGAAACAGCCTTTGTCAAACCTTTAGAAAAAAATCCCTTGCCCAACTACTTCCAGTTGCGATGGTTTACCCCGAAGAAAGAAGTACCTCTCTGCGGTCATGCGACCCTTGCGATCGCCCATTATTTACGCGAACTAGCGGTAATTGATCCTCAATCCCCCCTCATTTTCTCCACGCTGAGTGGGGATTTAACAATTAGCTTTGAGGATCGTCTGATCGTGATGGATTTTCCTGCTACTGTTTATCGAACTTGCTCGGAGCGATCGCAGCAAATATTAGCGGAGATATGTGGGGATCGCGCCTATCAATGTCTCGGACAGGCCGAAGATTATATAGCTGTAGTTTTAGATTCGGAATCTGCTGTCCAAAATTTTCAACCCAAGTACGATCTCATCGCTCAGTTAGATGGCTTTGGCTTTATCGTTACGGCGATCGCCGATCCCGACAGCCCCTATGACTTTGTATCGCGTTTTTTTGCGCCGAAAGCAGGAATTCCTGAAGATCCCGTCACTGGCTCAGCCCATTGCAGTCTCACTCCCTATTGGGCAAGTCGGCTTGGGAAAAGCAATCTCAAAGCCAAACAATTGTCAGCACGTACGGGCGAGCTTCAAGTTAGAGATCGCGGAAATCGAGTTTTATTAAAAGGTGAGGCTATTACTTTTTTGCGCGGTCAAATTAACATTAATCAACTTTAATTGAATAATTTAATTGAATAATTTAATTGAATAATTTAATTGAATAATTTAATTGAATAATTTAATTGAATGATTTAATCCAACGATTCGCTGAAATACCAACAAAGCGTAATGCGATCGCCATCATCTAGAATTATCGAAAGCATTCCCAAATCCAGATCGCGGCGACAGGCAGCGATCGCTTCCTGATGGTTGGCATGTACATTAATTGGTAGGAAGGTTTTGCCTAAATAACAAATTCCTTTTTCGGCACCCCAAGGAGTTGAGAAATTAGTTATTTGAACCTCGGATAAAGAGAGAATAATCATAACCTATTGCCTAGAGACGGGATCTTCTTCATATCTCTTATGTTCGGTCAAGTTCCTTCCGTAGGTTGTGATGCTTAAATAGTCTGATTTGTGACAGCTATGAGGATTTGGAGGTGATAGAAATCACTAAATTTACGGTGGCAAGACTAAAAATATATAGCTACAGTCACTTGACTTACAGCGCTTTGCGCTCAAACCCAAACCAAGGAAATTTTTGAAAGCGTTGCTTCGCAACGCTTTCAAAAATTTCCTTATGGTTCGTTTAATCGATAATTGCTGTAGGACAAATCAAACCCCAAGAATTGAGTGGCGGCGCTTCGTGCCGCCACTCAATTCTTGGGGTTTGATTTGTCCTAGTACACTTGGCGAAAGCCTCAAGGGGTAATGGCACGCCCAGCATGCACTACGGGCTGTTCTTAGAAGTGTAACAATTCGGGGACTTCTGCAAAAGGCTTAGGACTGCGATAAATTAGCTATGAATTGGCAAGAGGCAAAAACACTCTGACAACAGTTTGCTCATAAGGCACGCTCTCAATCTCTAACCTACCACCATGAAGATCGATCAAGCGTTTCGCGATCGCCAACCCTAAACCAGTTCCTTGTTGGATATAGAGTTTTTTCTCGAACTTAATATATGCGCCCAAATTAGCAAGTTGTTCAGCTTCAATTCCCTGTCCGCGATCGCTAATAGTCAAGCAATACTCTTGGCGATCGCTATTTCCTAAAACATCAATGGCAGTCCCTTCAGCTGAGAATTTGAAAGCATTATCAATGAGCTCTGTAATAATTATATTTAAGTAAGAATCGGATATTTGGACAACCGCATCCTTAACGTCAAGACATAGATCGGAAATACGATTGTAATTGTTAGCAATTTTTTTGGCTGAACTCGGGATTTCCAGATCGATAAAAGTTGATTTACTATTCCGAATTTGGGAGATCCACTCGGTATTGTTATCCGTAGATTCTAGCTCCGCATATAACAAGAATTTTTTGACCATTTCATGCATATCTTTTCCTGCTTTACGAATCCGTTTACCAATATCGGGAACTTCGTGAGCTTGCATTGCATGGTAATTTTTGATCAAAATATCCGATAGCCCCATAACCTCGATCGCGGGGAATAGCAACTGATGCGGTAGGGATTTAGAAATATTACTGCGTAAGTTAGATAATTCCTGTTTGTAATAACTATTAATTACTTCTTGTTTCTTAAACTGAGCATTAATAGCTCCAAGTAATTCATCCCTAGTAAATGGCTTAGTTAAATAATCATCCGAGCCTAATTCCATGCCATGCCGAAAGTCAGTTTTATCAGATTTCGCACTGAGAAATATAAAAGGAATAGTTGTTGTCGCAGAATTATTCCTTAGGGCGGCAATAACACCATAACCATCGATTTCAGGCATCATAATATCGCAGACGATCAGACTGGGAATATGCTGCTGCGCTTTATCAATTCCAGTACGCCCATTATTGGCACTGATGACGATATACCCCTCAGCTTGTAACATTCTCGTTGTGTTAAGTAAGACATTGGGATTATCTTCAATGAGGAGGATCTTTTTCACACTACCTTTCCATTAACTTCCAACAATACTATCGCGATCATAACGATATTAAGCATTAATTGAGCATTAATTGAGCATTAATTGATCTAAGACATCTAAGCTAAAACGTATAGCGATCCTAAATCATTCCTAAATCATTTGTAGATTTTTGGGTTTGTGGAAGCGTACCCCAAAGGGGTGCGCCTCCACAAACCATTTAGGATTGCTATATAAATAAGTGGGCTTAATTAAATACAAAACCTTAAAACCAGCGGCGTGCGCCGCTGGTTTTATATCTGGATTTTAGCTGTAATTAATCATCACGGGCAATCCGATCGCCATAAATAGGCAAAATGACTATAAATTCTGTGCCACTATTTAACTGGCTTTTTACTGATATTGAACCATGATGAATATTGGTGCAATTTTTGACTATTGATAAACCTAAACCACTTCCTGGAAGTGTGCTTACATTCTTACCGCGATAAAATGGATTGAATAGATTTTCTAGATCTTCCTCAGGGATACCAATACCGCGATCCCGCACAACAAAAGTGGCCTGTTCTCGGTCAATCGCTAAGTCAATCTCAATCGTTTTATCTTGCAAAGAATATTTAATGGCATTGGTGATCAAATTAGTCAAAATTTGCCTTAGTAATTTTTCATCCATTCTGACCATCAATGTTGGCAAATCACTACAAAGATGATAATTCTCAATCGATATAACCTCTGATGAATCCGATGCGATCGTCAGGGAGGATTGGAGGGTATAGCTTTGCCCAAAACTTCTCAGCATTTGTCGCAGAAGCTGACTACAAAACATCAACAGATCGAAGTTAGTAAAATTAATCTTGGATTTATTAGAGTTAGTTCTACTTAAAAAAAGTACATCTTCCATTAAAGCCGTCATATGTTTGACTTCCGCTTGGATTTGATGTAATTGATCGATTTTCTCTTCCTTTGTCCATTCGTAATGTTCTAATAGTTCTGACGCAGTTTGAATGGTCGTCAAAGGTGTACGGAATTCATGGGATACAACCGAGATAAAGTCTGTTTTCATCTGGCTAAGTTCGCGTTCTTGATTGAGCGATCGCGATAGCACCTCAGACGATAATTGTAATTGTTCGTTTTGTTCTTGGAGCTTTTTTTGTAGCGAACATAGCCGCAGATGCGTCTCAATTCTGGCTAATACTTCAATTAATTGAAATGGCTTACTAATATAATCGACCCCACCAACCGAAAATGCTTCTACCTTTTCCGATGGTTCTTCTACAGAACTAATAAAAATTATGGGAATATCTTTAGTCTTCGGATTAGCCTTTAATCGCATACATACTTCATAGCCATTGATGTCAGGCATCCGAATATCTAATAGGATGATATCGGGCAAATGTTCGTTTACTTTATCTAAAGCTTCTAGCCCATTCGTAGCCTGTTTCACTTGATAGCCCTGTTTGATCAGCATCAGTGATAAAAGTTGAACATTATAAATAGTGTCATCAACGATCAGGACAGAAGCATTATTCGAGTGCTCTCTTTTTTTCGTTTGTTCGATTAGCTTGATTTGGTCTGAGTCCTGATCTGGGTTTTGGCTAGTCATAGTAAGTAAATCTTTGATAAGAATTAGCATAATATATATGCCATTATCTAAAAAAATCTTAGAAATAAGAATTAATAGTCTATCTATAGTCTATCTAGCGCCCTAGCTTCGATCTGCTATATCTGATCTGCTAGCTTTTGATATCCAATCCCTAGCCCTACTGACAACAAAAAATCCAAACACCTCCAAATGATTTGGGTTTGCGATATAACTATTTTGATATATAACTCAACAAATTAACCTATGCGATTATCGATCGTTCTTCCATGTCTAAATGAAATTCGACATGGCTATCTAGATCGAATTCTTAATAACTTAATCTCGCAATTAGTTACCGAAAACAACGACCAAGAGATTGACAAAGAGATTATTACCGTAGTTAGTCCGAGTGATGATGGTACTGACTTGTTTTTGACAGAATATGCCGATCGTTCGCCTGAAATCAAGGTCGTGAGATCGCTAGCTACAAATCGCGCCCAAAGACTCAATGATGGTATTGCTATCAGTACGGGAGAAGTAATTTTGCTGCATCATCCTGCCACTCTTTTGCCAGAAAGAATAGCGTTACAACTCGTTGTGGACTGTTGGGGGGCAGGAAATCTTTGGGGAGCATTTCGTCATGGATTTGATTACTCCCATTGGCTGCTAAATTTTACATCTTGGTATTCAGACAACGTGCGCGTTCAGCAAAAAGGGATTGTCTATCTCGATCACTGTCCATTTATAGATCGCCAAATTCTCACAGCGATTGGGAATGTGCCCGATCTCGATATTTTTGAAGATACGGTTTTAAGCGATCGCCTATGCCAGTTTTCTAAGCCAGTGCTCGTGCGAGGCAAGGTGATTACTTCGGCAAGACGATTTCATCAGCGGGGGATTTATCGTCACGCGATGCTCAATCAATGGCTAAAAATCTGCTATCACCTCAATATCAATCCGCAATTTCTCAATCGTTTGTACGAACAAAAAACTAGCATTAACGTCAAGTATGCCAAGGATTTAGAGGAAAAGGTTTAGAGGGTAAGCATGAAAAGTCAAGCGAGTAAATTTAACGGGTTTAACTCAAAATCAATAATGTTCTTTAAAATTTCATTACTGAGCTGTTTCCTATCTCTATCGCTCTTTCCGCCATTGGCAAAGGCTCAAAATCGCGATCAAGAAATTAACCCAGTGAATAATGCGGAGTTAACGCCCCAGCAAATCGCCACCCTAAAATCTCTGAGGATCGGCATTGCCTTACCTAACTATGTACCTGAGGGCTTTTTTGTGTCAGATGTACAGATTACCCCCTGTCCTGCCCAAGCTTCGATCAATGCGAAGGGAGTATGTAGATTTGGTCCCAGCTACTCGATTATCTATCGCAATCCCCAAAATAATTGCTTTGAAGTAAATGCGATCGGCGGTGGGATTGGCGGTCCCGATGGCAAATATTCTCGCAAAGTTACCAGCAAAATTTTAGGTGAAGTGAATTTAAATATAGATATTACTCGTGGAGAAATCAGTCAACCCATCTCCGAGGCTATGGGAAAATCACCTCAAGCTTATATGTGGACTTTTCCTGCGGGTAATTCTCCTTTTTACCAAGTTGCAACCATTGAAGGTAAAAGATTGCAAAACGACAAATACACCTTCTGTAGTTATAAAGCCTATCTAACTCCCAATGAGTTGACGAAAATTGTCCAATCTCTTGATTGGCTGCCATAATAATGCAATATAGGTAAGGATGGGCGGCGC
>NZ_LIRE01000213.1 GCF_001402795.1 Pseudanabaena sp. 'Roaring Creek' | reverse complement strand
TTAATACCAAATCACAAAATGGCTACGCCATTTTGTGATTTTAAAACCCTTACTGGGTTTGGTTTTCAATTCCCAAAAGTGTAGCCACACTTTTGGGAATTGGTATAACTACTTAGCTGGGCATAATTAAAAAAACAGAACTAAAACCTATAGCGCACGCGCAGCGTGCGTTATAAATACTTGCGCAAAATAAATTACAAACCCGTAAAGTTGCAACTTTACGGGTTTGGGCTTGTAATTATGCCTAGCTACTTATATTCCATCTGTTAGAATTGCGGTAACTTAACGCCGCGCTTGTACAAGCTATGGTTAACCTCACTTATACAACTAATCGGATTCTTCCCACTGCTGAAGAATTGCCATCATCTGACGAAACGCCTGTGGATAATCAGTTACAAAATGACATCCCCAATTTACTGCTGAGTTTATTAGCCTCTATTTGGGCAGATCGGGATGATTGGTATTTTGGCGTAGATATGGGTATTTACTATAATCCTGATGAACCTGCGATCGTGCCTGATGGGTTTCTCGCGATGGGAGTCAAGCATGATACAGGTGAAAGAGGAAGGCTCAGTTATGTGCTGTGGGAAGAGCAGAACATCATGCCGATCTTTGCCTTAGAGGTTGTCTCTGAGCGCTATAACAGTGAATATGAGGACAAGTTAGCCGATTACCAAGCATTAGGTATTCTCTACTATGCGATTTACAATCCCTTAAGTGGACGTAGAGGAAGATTTAAAAATAGGCAGAGATTGGAAGTTTATCGACTAATTGCAGGTAAGTACGAACTTTTACCCATTGAGAATAATCGCGTTTGGTTGCCAGAAATTGATTTAGCTCTCGGTTATGAACAGGGAGAACATATTGCTTGGCAGCGTGAATGGCTCTATTGGTATAACGCTTCAGGCGATCGCTATTTGACTGCTAATGAGAGAGCAGTTAACGCTGAAATCATGGCTGCTAAGGAACGGCAACAAAAGGAAAAATTAGCGGCTTATTTACGGTCAATCGGGGTTGATCCTGACGCAATTTAACTGAGTAGTGCGGCTTCGCCGCACTACTCAGTTAAATCGCAGAACCCTTAGTTGCAATGCGATCGTCAAAGACAAAACATTCTCCTTCCCAGAGACTTTCTTCGGGAGGGACTTCGGCTAAGTATTTGAGAATGCCGCCTTTGAGATGGTAAACCTCATCAAAACCTTGAGCTAGCATATAGGCGCTTGCTTTCTCGCAACGGATGCCACCTGTACAAAACATCGCGATCTTTTTACTTTTATCCATAGCAAGATTCTCTTCCACGTACTTAGGGAACTCATGGAAGAAATCTAAATGCGGATCGATCGCTCCTTTAAAAGTACCAAACTCCACTTCGTAAATATTGCGCGTATCAATCACGATTACCTCTGGATCGGAAATTAAGGCATTCCAATCGTGAGGATCGACATAGGTTCCGACTTCCTTGCTAGGATCGATACCTGATACTCCAAACTTCACTAATTCTTGTTTAAGCCGCACCCTTAGTTTGTTATAAGGCATGACATCCGAAGTAGTTTCCTTATGTTCCAAATCTTGCAAGCGTGGATCGGAACGAAGATAACTTAATAGCGCATTAATACCTTCTCGACTTCCTGCAATTGTGGAATTAATTCCCTCTGGTGCGAGTAAAATTACGCCCTTAAGTTCGCGATCGTTACAGAAATCCGTGATGGGCGATCGCATCTCTCGATAATCCTTCAAATCGGCAAAGTGATAAAAAGTTGCCACCACAAAGCGATCGGAGGTTTCTAAATATTTTGCCAGAGACTTCTCCATCACAAAGTTGGTGAGTTTTTCCCCACGACAAGCAACTTGCTGCTCCTTCAGCACCTTAAAGCCACGACTTTTAAAAAAGGCTCTCGCGGTAATGCTCACTTCCACAAATAAGCGATCGATTTTTAATTCCAGAGCCTTTGCCTCGATCGCACGATATAGCCTCGTTCCCACACCACAGCGCTGATAGTCCTTATGACAAAAGAAGCAATCGATATGACCATTAGTTTCTAGCTGGGCAAAGCCAATGATCTCGCCCTCTTCTTCCGCAACATAGGTAAAGTTGTTACTACAATCCTCTATCCAGTTAGTGAAATGCAAGTCATCGGGAGCCCAAGCCTTGACCTGTTCATGTGAATAATCGCGAATATTCACCTCGCGCACAGTATCATGGAACAATTGCGCGATGCGATCGCTATCTTGCTTTTGAAACAATCGAATTAACATTGCTTTAAATCCTATAGCTTTAAATCATATAATGCTTGGCGCTTTTCCTCCTAAACCAATAAAAACATGCTATTACAGGGACAAAAAATCACGCTCACCATTGACGATCTTGCGGATAGCGGCGATGGGGTGGGGCGTTACGAAAATATCGCGATCTTCGTTCCTAATAGCGTGCCAGGCGATCGCCTTCAGGTAAAACTAGAATTCGTCAAGAAAAATTTTGCTAATGCCAGCATTGAAAAAATCCTTACGCCATCAAGCGATCGCGTGCGACCTAGCTGCATTGTTGCCGATAAGTGTGGTGGCTGCCAATGGCAAGCAGTCAGCTATCCAGCTCAGCTAAGAACCAAGCAAAATATCGTCCTGCAAGCATTGCAGAGAATTGGGGGATTTAGCCCCGAAATGCTGACCGATCTCATCTCCCCAATCGTTGGCGCAAAGGATAGCCTCCACTATCGCAACAAGGTTACTTATCCTCTCGCAACGGGCAAGGATGGCAACCTCAAAGCTGGATATTACCAAAAAGGAAGCCATCGGATTGTCAATCTCAATCAATGTCCTGCCCAAGATGAACGGCTCGATCCCATGCTTGCAGAGCTAAAAATGGATATTCACAATCAATGTTGGCAAATCTATGACGAGAATACGCATACTGGATTACTGCGGCATCTCGGACTGCGGATTGGCAGATCGACTGGTGAGATTCTAATTACTTTAGTAACGCGAGACTGGCAGGTTCCCAACTTAAGCGTATTTGCTCAAACTTGGTTGGAGCGCTATGACAAGGTGGTTGGCGTGATCCTCAATTGCAATCCCGATAAGACCAATGCCATTTTTGGACGCGAAAGCCGCTGTATTGCAGGAAAAGATTACCTATTGGAGAAGTTTGCGGGATTAACCTTCCGTCTGCGTGGGGATACCTTCTTTCAGGTCTATACCGAGCAAGCCGAACAAATGTTAAAAATCATTGAAGCAGAACTTAAGTTAGAAGGAACGGAAGTTCTCTTAGATGCCTATGCTGGCATTGGCACGATCGCCTTACCCTTAGCGGAACAAGTCAAACAGGCGATCGCGATCGAAATCCAGCCACAGGCTACGGCTCAGGGTAAACTTAATGCCGAACTCAATGGCATTGACAATGTGGTTTTTCATACTGGCAAAGTCGAAGAACTGATCGGTACTCTCAATTTACATCCCGATATTGTGATTCTCGATCCGCCGCGTAAAGGATGCGAACCTGAAGTAATTACATTTCTCCGTGAAAATGCCCCCGATCGCCTTGTGTATGTCAGTTGCAATCCTGCAACTCAGGCGAGAGATCTCAAGCTCCTATGCGAAGGCGATCGCTATCAAATCACCCGCATTCAACCAATCGATTTTTTCCCCCAAACATCTCATGTAGAAGCGATCGCCTTTCTCACTAAATTGTAAATAATACCAATTCACGAAAGTGTGACAACACTTTTGTGAATTAAAAAACAAACCCAGTAAGGTTTTGAGATTCCCAAAATGGCGCTGCCATTTTGGGGATTTGGTAATAAACCCCAAAAGAAGGTTGCCGCGCTCTGCGCGGCAACCTTCTTTTGGGGATAAAAAAGCG
>NZ_LIRE01000212.1 GCF_001402795.1 Pseudanabaena sp. 'Roaring Creek' | reverse complement strand
TATCAGGACATAAAACCCTAAAGAGAGTTGCCGCGCTCCGCGCGGCAACTCTCTTTAGGGTTTTAATTTTGTCCTAACAAAACTGGCGGCAGCTATACTATAGAATAGGCTTTCTCGATCCGCTTTAGACAATTCCATGCTCCAAATTACTAAATATACATCTCTAGCGCTCGACGAAATTAGTATTACCGCGATTCGCTCCCAAGGTGCAGGTGGGCAGAACGTAAATAAGGTATCGACTGCGATCCATCTTCGTTTTGATATCAATGCATCTTCTCTATCACCGATATATAAGGAGCGGCTACTTAATTTAAGCGATCGCCGCATTACCAAAGATGGAATTATCATCATTAAGGCGCAGCAGCATCGGACTCAAGACCAAAATCGTGATGATGCGCTCAGTCGTCTTCAGCAATTGATCCAAAGTGTGACGGTGATTCCCACCAAGCGTAAGCCCACCAAACCATCCCGTACTGCTCAAAATCGACGTATTGAGGATAAAACTAGAAGGGGAGAAGTTAAAGCTTTGCGAGGTAATGTTAAAGATTAAGTAGCTAGGCGCAATTAAATATAAAATCCAAAAACCTGTAGCGCACGCGCAGCGTGCGCTACAGGTTTTGATTCTGGGTTTTAATTATGCCCAGCTACTTAGAAGGTGACCCTAATCCCAAGTGAAGAAATGGCTACGCCATATTTGTTGTTTATAGTAGCGCCTAGCGCTTCGGAATCAGAGTGAATCGAGTTAATTTTGCAAATAGTTTACCCATTGTAGAGACTTTCCATTCCTTACAAGGAGAAGGCGCATGGATGGGAACAAATGCGTTTTTTATCAGGTTGGCAGGATGTGATGTTGGCTGCCCTTGGTGCGATACCAAGATATCTTGGAATATGAAAAGACATCCTCAAATAGCGATCGCCGATCTGGTTAAGCAAGCGATCGCGGCGAAACCTGCGATCGTGGTCATTACTGGTGGTGAACCCTTGATGCATGATCTCACGGAATTGACTGCCGAGCTAAAGGCTCAGGGATTGCGAGTGCATCTTGAGACATCGGGATCGCATCCCTTTAGCGGCAATTTTGACTGGGTCACCTTTTCGCCCAAGCGATTTAAACCTCCCCATGCCAGCATTTACGAACGGGTGAATGAATTGAAGATCGTCGTTAAGGATGCGTCGGATTTAATATGGGCGGAACAGAATGCGGAAAAAGTTGCGATAAATGTGATGAAATATTTACAGGCTGAGTGGGAAACTGCTAGTAGTAAGGATCTGGTACTGCAATATGTATTAAGCCATGCTAACTGGTGTGTGAGTATCCAAACCCACAAGTTATTAGGAGTAAGGTAATTGAGATGGCAAGCTTAGAATCCCCTCAACGGAAAGCGATTATTTTATTGTCAGGTGGGCTCGATTCAGCCACATCGGCAGCTCAAGCGATCGCCGATGGCTACGAACCGATTGCCCTATCCTTTCGCTATGGTCAACGCCACGAGCGAGAATTGCTTGCCGCAAGGGAAGTTGCTGCCGCATTACACATTCGTGAACATTTTATTGTCGATGTGAACCTATCGCAGTGGGGAGGATCGGCTTTGACTGATGGAAATATTGATGTGCCGACGGAGGGCGTGCAGGTGGGTGAAATACCGATTACCTATGTGCCAGGACGGAATACGGTGTTCATTGCGATCGCTCTATCCTTAGCCGAAGCAAAAGGCGCGGAGGTTATTTATTTGGGAATTAATGCGGTTGACTATTCGGGTTATCCCGATTGTCGTCCCAATTATTTGAAGGCATTTCAAAAGTTAGCCGAACTCTCTTCTAAGATCGGTGTGGAAGGAAATGCTCCTAAGTTGGTTGCACCATTGGTGATGGATTCTAAAACCGATATCGTGCGACGGGCGAAACGTTTGGGCGTACCAATCGACCTTACTTGGTCTTGTTATCAGGGTGGTGAAGTTCCCTGTGGGGTATGCGATTCCTGTCGCATTCGCGATAAGGCTATTCTCGAAGCTAACGCATAGTCCTAATCAATCAGTGCGCGGCGAAGCCGCGCACTGATTGATTAGCTTCAGTTCGAGTTAAGCTGGCAAATTTTAAAAGCCCAAAAATAAAAGCCTTGCTCCGCAAGGCTTTTACTTTTGGGCTTTGAGAAAGGGTTTGCGTAGCAAACCCTTTCTCAAAGCCCGTTTCAAATTATCCCGAATTCACGTTTGGTTAATCTGGTCTTCGAGAGGGAAGGGGGGTATCTATTGCTCAGATTTGATGACAGCCGCCTGTTCTAGCAAGGATTCGGCAAAGGCGATCGCTTGAGCCGCAGCATTGGCAAATTCTTTGCTCAGGCTTTTACCATTGGTCTTTTTCTTAATTTCTTTGCTTGTCTGCGTTTCGGGACTTTCTTCAACCGTCATACCCGAAGCAATCTGGGCAAGTTCCTGTTTGCGCTCTTCCAACTCCAATAGGCGGATTTGTACTTGCGTGCGATCGGCTACGATTTGTTTATTCACATGAAAGTGGCGATCGGCAATCGCCGCAATTAGCGGCTGGTGAGTAACGCAGAGAATCTGAGCGCTGCGGCTCAACTGCCATAGTTGGGTGGCGATCGCCTGAGCGACCCGACCAGATACTCCTGCATCGATCTCGTCAAATACCATCGTGCCAACATGGGCATAGGCAAAGTCATCGGGGAGGGAGCGAGCATCATTGCTTTCTTGGCGAATAAAACAAGTTTTGAGTGCTAAAAGAAATCGACTCATTTCCCCGCCCGATGCCGTCTCTGCCAGTGGTTGTAAGGGTTCGCCAAGATTCGGACTGAACTCAAATACAATGCGATCGCTACCTAGAGCCGTTGGTTCGCTCGGATATATGCCCACTTGAAAGCGAACTTTTTCCATCGCCAACATTTTTAACGCCTCGATTTGGGCTTTTTCTAGAGCGATCGCCGCTTGATTGCGTAGTTCTGTGAGCTTTTTGCAAGCCTTGAGCAAAGCCTGTAAATCCGCTTCAGCTTTACGCTCTAAATCTTCTATGGAAATACTGCGATCGGTTAGTTCGGCGAGTTCATTTTGTAACTTTTGGGTATAGGCGATCGCCTCAGGGAGCGTGCCATACTTGCGACAAATATGTTTGATCTGATTAATTCGCTGTTCGATTATTTCCAATTGTTCGGGATCTGATTCGAGACGATTGGTATAATTATTGATTTGCCGTCCTGCCTCTTCCACTTGGGCGAGGGCGCTCGAAACTAATTCGAGGATTCCCGATGCTTCGCGATCTAGGGCGACCATTTCCGTAAGGGTAGACTCGGCTTGCCCTAACAGATCGGCACAGGCATTACCAAGATCATTCTGATAGATGGCTTCATAGACCGCATAGCCATGCTTTTGTAATTCCACGCTGTGGGCGAGCCGCTGGCGATCGCCTTCTAGTTGTTCTAACTCTTCGGGATCTCCTAGATTTGCAGCTTCCAGTTCCTTTAACTGATACTGCAACATATCAAGGTGTTGTAAGCGATTGCGTTCGTTTTGTTGTCTTTCTAATAAAGCTTTGCGCGATCGCTCCTTTATTTCAAATAGTCTTGCCACCTTTTGCCGTTGTGAAAATAAAGCCTGCTGGGAGATCCGATCGCCAAAGCTATCCAGCCATTCTCGCTGTTGTGTGGCTTGACTGAGCAAAATGGTCTGCCCCTGCGCGGTAATTTCGACGAGGCGATCGCGTAGTTCTTGAATTTGTTGCTTATTGACGACTACGCCATTAATACGGGTGCGGTTACTTTTTGCTGTAATCTCGCGGCTACAGATGAGCGTGTTAGCATCTAGGGCATCAATTTCCTGTAGCTCTAGCCATTGAGCGATCGCTGGATTTGTAGAAAAAGTTGCTTCGATATTTGCCCGCTCGGAGCCAGTTCTAAGCATCCGCGACGATACCTTGCCTCCAAGCGCCGCATCTAGAGCATCTAAGACGATTGATTTACCCGCACCTGTTTCTCCAGTGAGAATATTCAATCCCGCATATAGCTCTAGTTCGAGGCGATCGATCAGAGCAAAATTTTCGATTTTGAGACTCAACAACATAGGTTTTTCTTATCGTGCCCTTACCCTTATTTTCCTTCCCTGATTGCAGTTTTCGTTTTGCCGTAGGCAAAATGAAAACTCAAAACCCTTGCTAGGATTGTTTTTTGTTTTCAAATGAGTACGCACCCATTTGAAAACCGCGATAAGCGAAGGAAAAGGAACTTTATTTCCCTTTCCCGCAGTAAAGGCAAGGGAGAAGGACTGTATTTTAGATCGGCAAGGTTTCTCCATTTAAAAGACGTTTGGATGCACTTAGTAATTCTTCTTCCAGATAGGGCTTAGTGAAGTATCCCTTTGCTCCTAATTGTATGGCTGACTGACGGTGGCGATCGGCTCCTCGCGAGGTTAACATCGCGACAGGAATCTCCTTGAGTCGGGAATCCTTCTGCAATCTTGAGAGCAGATCCAATCCATCCATCCGTGGCATTTCAATATCACAGAAGATCATATCGCAGGGCAGCCCCGCACGGAGTTTTTCCCATGCGTCTTGCCCGTCTTTTGCCTGTTCGACGCGATAGCCAACCTTCGCAAACGTTAAGGACAGTAGTTCGCGTACCGTAATCGAATCATCAACAATGAGCACGGTCGGATCGACGGCAACATCTTCTTCCACAGTTGGCTGAATTGGTACGCCCGAGGTGGAAGGACGCAACCTACCGCTGGCGATATCGAATAGTTCTAAAACGTTTGCGATCGCCATAACGCGACCATCCCCAAGCACCGTTGCACCTGCAATTCCCGCAGGTTGGGGAATTGGACCCTCTAACTGTTTAATTACGATCTCGTATTCACCGAGGAATTGATCGACCTGTAGGGCGAGGTAGCTCGTATCGTTGCGAAGAATGATAATGCAGAGTTCGTCGTTTTCCTGCTTACCATAGATGCTGCTGCGACTGAGGTGGCGGCTGTAGGAGAGTAGATTTGAGAGATGCTGGAATGGTAAAACTGTATCGCGCCAAGGTAAACAGGGCTGTCCTTTTTCGTTAAGAACGATTTGACTTTGCGGTACTTCCACCATATCTTCAAAGCCGTCAACGGGGAAGGCAATCCTCGCGCGATCGCTAATGCAGAACATCGCCTTGGAAATACTTAAGGTCAGCGGTAAGCGAATGGTAAAGGTGGTTCCCTTGCCAATTACCGATTCTACGATAATGACACCACGAATATCGTCAAGACAGGTTTTGACTACGTCCAGCCCAACGCCACGCCCTTTAAATTCATCGGCTTGAGCCGCTGTACTAAAGCCCGCCTCAAACAGCAACCCATAAACCTCAGTATCGTTAAGGCGATCGACTTCAGCTTGCGATCGTACTCCCTTAGAAACAGCACTTTTTTTAACCCGATCGGGACTGATCCCCGCGCCATCGTCGCTAATAGAAATGACGGTTTGGTTACCTTGGTGATAGGCGCGTACCGTTAATCGACCAGTCGCCGATTTCCCTGCCGCTTGACGGGTGGCGGGATCTTCTAAACCATGGTCGATCGCATTGTTGACAAGGTGGGTAAGGGGGTCGGTCAAGGATTCTAAAATCGCTTTGTCGATCAGGGTTTCCCGCCCAAAGATCTCTAATTCGGCTTGTTTGCCAGTTTTAAGGGCGCGATCGCGAATACCTCTTGGTAGGCGATCGGCAATCTGTGCGAAGGGAACCATGCGCGATTGCTTGAGGTCATCTTGGACTTGGGTGGTAATCGTTCCCAACTGACGGGTTACCTGATCCGTTTCCCCAACCACGAACTCAATGTCGGAAGCAGATTCGCGAACTCGGACAATTAACTCAATGATTTCCTGCGAGAGGACGTGGAAGGTATTGTAGCGATCGAACTCAATGCCTTCAAAGTCATTGCTAACCGAACTATTCGAGTTTGCACCGTCATTGGCATAGGAAGTCTCAAAGCTACTGTAAGAACGACCTCTTCCCGCAGTTAAGGAAGCTTCAAGTAAGGAGCGATCGTACTGATCCCGCATTCTTTGGGATACATCGCTCAGTAATTGCACTTGATGTAACAAATTGGTAATGAACTGCTGCAGTCTCTCCTGATCCTGCTCCAACAGATTACGGTTGACAACCAGTTCCCCAACTAGGTTATTTAAACTATCGAGATACTTGACATCAACCCGCATAGTCGTATCGGTCAACCTCTGCTTACGGGTAGTCGTAGGAGGTCGCGCAGGAGCTTTAGTTTTGATTGGACCAACATCCTTCGCAAATGCTGACTGAAGCATATTTTCTAATTCGTCAAAGTCATCGGTAGGCTTTGACGGTGCTGGAGATATAGAGGTGAAATTGTTAGCGCCGTTTGTTTCTACATCGATGGTATCCGCATCGCCCAGAAGTGCTTCTAAGGCATCAAAATCCATATCATCGTCGGAACTATTGTCAGGACTGACTAAATCTTGATGACTCCTTGGTACATTGACAGAGGGAGTCAATTGACTAGTGCTATTACTATTAATAGAGTTAATAGAGCTAATGAATTGTTCTGTCTGCTCACTATTTAAGCCCTCATCAGCAACATTAATAGAACTGCCGATCATGGCTTCTAAGTCATCGAAATCGAAGTTGTCGTCAATTCCATTGAGTTCTTCTGGTTGCAATTGATTCTCAGCGTAGGGGGGCTTTTCCTGAGTATTTTGGGTGAGAGAGTCATCTAAGCCTATATCATCTTGATTCAAATCTTGATTCAAATCTTGATTCAAATCTTGATTCAAATCTTGATTCAAATAAGAGAGAGAATCAGGATCGTCAAAAACTATTGACTTGCCAATCGCCAAATCGCTACTTACGGTTTCTTCAATGGATAGCGAATTGTCGTCTATTTCATCATTGCCTTGAAAGAAATCTACTAGGTTGTCAATGGTGGTAGTGGCAGTGCTCGGACTATCAACTTCGAGATCAATATCTTCCTGAGTTGTCAAGTCGGTTTCTATGGACTCTAATTCAAAATCTTGAAATTCCTTATCTAACGCGCTATCTAATGCACCATCCAGCGCACTTGTTAAATCGGCAAATTCATCGCTTTGTGTCAGTTCTCTATTGTCATCGAAATCGAAGTCACTTTCCAATACCGTTAAGTCTTCTTCACCAGCATTAACAAATAAATCTGCCAAGTCAGAGCTGTCTGTAAGTGACTCTTCCGCGATTAACTCTTCAGCAAGTAACTCTTCAGAAAAGGGCTCGATCGCTAAATCGACAGGACTTTCTACGGGTACGTCTTCATCCGTTACCATATCTAAGAAGTCTAAATTGACATCCTCAGATTCCTCAAAATTTACAAATTCCTGTTCATTTAAATCTTGAGGATCTTCCGCCATGTCAAAGAAATCGCCAAGATCGTCAGTATTGGTGATGTTCTCAGAATAGCTAGCTAAATGGCGATCGTCTAGTTCATCATTAATTGCATCATTAATTGCATCATTAATATTGTGACTAGATGCAATTGCATGGCTTTCGGATTCAGCAAAAAAATCAGCTAAGGATTCAGCATCACTGATTTCCTCTGCTAAATCATCTTTATAACTTAGTTCCTTACTTAGTTCCTTGCTGATGAAGGTAATGTTTTCGAGCTGTTCAGAGCTATCCAGCAAATCATCAGGAGCGCCATTAATACTAAATTCTTGCTCAGCACGATCGACAGTAATATCACCAAGATCGCCAATAGATTCAGAGCTAATAGATTCGGAACCCAGTTCCGAATTAACAAATAAATCATCATCTAGTTGATCGGGTTGATCTAGCTGACTAAAGTTATTTTCTATGCGATCATCCAAGTCGTAGGCTACTTCCTCCGTAGAAACATCATCTACCAAAGGTTCGGCGGCGAGAGAACTATCGAAAGAGTTGTTAGCTGCAAAGAAATCATCTAAATTGTCGTCGCTATCCAACTGGCTAAATTCATCAATGGCATCAGAAAGTCTAGATATCTCGTTATGATCAGCATTATTGGCTGATTCCATAAAGAAGTCCTCTAAGCTCTCTTCGCTACTAATATCATCAGTAACATCAGTGCTTATAGCATCAGCACTATCGGCATTAATACCATTAAAGAAGTCCTCTAAGCCCTCTTCGCTATTAATATTATCGATATTAAGTTCATTGCTGTTGATAGCTTCACTCAAATTCGTGATTGTTTGAGTCGTATCATCTAAATCGGAAATGCCAGCAAAGAAGCCACCCAGATCTTCGTTAGTTTCTTCATCCATCGATCTTAGAGAGTCATGACTTCTAAGATCTTCTTTGAATGTTACTGATTCATCCAACTCATCACTATCGAAGCCGAGTTCGTCAAATATCTTTAATCCAGTAGTATCGAGGGGATCGGTGTCATGTCTCTCAGATTTTGCCTCTTGAGGAGGCTCAGATGCAAAATCATCTAGCAAAACTCCATCAAGATTTTCATCAATTGCAAAGGGATCCTCAAGTAAGGTCATCCCTTCTTCAGAAAAAGTCAAAGCAAATGGCTCCATAGAACCATCATTATTCCCATTCGCAATGGCGTTTTCCTGTCTGGCAATCTCAGCAAAATATTCTTCACTAGAGAGAGAGTCGGATTCATCCTGAGCATCAATCATAAGATTATGATCGCTAAGATCGTCTAATTGCTCGGCGGATGATACTGATAAATCGTAAAAATCGATATCATCAGTATTGATCTCACTAATGTTAATGTCATCAAATGAGGCAATTTGGTCAATCTGGTTGATTCGATCGCTTGGGTCAAGGCGATCACTATTTGATGGGTTATTTTCGATTTGAGGATTGTAGTTTTGCTCTAAAAGATCCAACCCTAAGTCCATATCAAACTGCTCATCTAGATCTGTGGCAGTCCCAAAATCATTGCTAAATAGCTCCTCTATACTCGCTTGACTTGTTTGAGCATCTGTACGAGCATCTTCAGCATCTGTCTCAAATTCTGAGAAGTTGTCAGTAACTTGGTTTAATGCACCGTCTAGATCGTCTGGGAAGAGGGAGTCTTCAGATGGGAAGAGGGAGTCGTCAGATTCTTCAGACCTAATTTCAGCAGTTGAGTCTTCTGTCGAAAAATCACCAAACAACTGATCGATACTAGATTCCCTATTATTTAAATTGGGGATTGTCTCATCATCATTACTAGAAGCATTGCCAAGTAGGTCAGCAAAATCATCGCGATTGTCAGGTGAGCCGGTGACTCCTTGGCTTGACATATTTGTTTCATTGGATTCGATGTCTTCCCAAGCAGCATCAAAGTCAATGTCGTCGTTTTCAAAGAGAATTGCCAAGGACTTCAACTCTGAAGCCCCTACTTTTGGTCCATCAATATGTTGATTTTCCGCGATCTCATATTCACCATCCATCCAATCTATCTGATCGATTTGGCTTTCATTGACCTCGGACAGATCGAATATTTCTTCGTTGACTTCACTAGCATCATCGGCAAACAGATCGATATCAAGGGGGGTGAGGTCGCGAGCTATATTGTCGCGATCGGCAATCGACCTATCCTCAGCAATTGGCTCGTCATCAAAACCAATATCGCCAGAAGCAGTGGTGAAGATTGTGCTGACCTCGTCATCTTCTGGTTCGGAAAATCTATAGGGCAATAAACCTTGAATCTGCGAGGAGACCGCAATTTCCGCTTCGCGATTGTCAAGTACTAAATCCTGAGCTTCCTTTAATTCTCTAATTAAAATTGGCGCGAGGGTTCTGTAGGAGTTATTAGGCTGAGCGATCGCATTTTTAATCTGGATGACCAAATTCGTCCAATTTCGCAGATCAAAGTTATCGCCAACTTCTTGAAAATAATTGCAAACCGTTTGTAACTGCGATCGGCTTTCGGGTGTATCCGCTGAGCGAAATAACTGCAACATATCTCGCATTTTGGTCGTAACTTCCTTTTGAAATATCGACCTTTGGGAGACAATATCGGGTTGCGTTATGGAAGCAACTGCCTTTTCTGGGACTTTTTGACTAGATATTTGGGCAGGTGTCTGAGTAGATATTTCGCCATCTACCTCGGTGACTAACTGATTGAGATAGGCTTCTAACTCGGCAAATACAGGTTTAACACGATTATTGGTTTCAGCAGTTAGCTCGTCGGATATTTTGTACCCCCCTTGCAGTTCTTCAAGGAGTTCTGATAAAGGATCGAAACCAGCCAGTAGTAAACTTTTTAAACGCTCGTCAACATTTATCTGTGAATTTTCCTTGAGGATCTTGAAAAAGTCTTCTAAGCGGTGGGCTACATGCTGGATGCTCCCCACACCCAACATGGCGGCTCCTCCCTTAATCGAATGCGCGGCTCGAAAAAGTTCGTTAATTGATTCGGAGTCATCTAGGATTTCTTGCAAGTTTAAAACGCCTTGCTCAATTGTCTGAAGATGTTCTCGGGCTTCTTCGATGAAGTAACCCATGATGCGCTGCTGTTGTTGTTCCGAGTTCATGACAGAATCCTCTCAAAGATTAGGGTGTGAGTAGCTAGAGCTAGAGGTAATAATCCTAACGACCTCCCGTTGTTTTATCACCCGAATCAACGCGGAATCGTTCTACTGAATCCTGTAGACTGCGTGCAACACCTACTAGATTTTGTAGAGAGGCTGACACCCGCTGAGACTCTTGCGAAGTTTCTTGGGCGGTCAACTCAACTGATTGCATAACCTGTGATACGGTTCTTGATGTCTCGGTTTGTTTGACTGTATCTTCGGTAATTGATAGTACGAGGGTTTCGATGCGATGGGAAACTTGGATAATATCGGTAAGGGACTGGCGGGCTTGTTCAGCACGTTTTGTACCATCGATAACCTGTTGAGTACCAACTTCCATCGCTTGTTGCACATTACTAGTTTCACTCTGAATTTGCAATACGATCTGTTCGATTTCCTTAGAAGCTTTTGCCGCCCGATCCGCTAATTGGCGTACTTCATCCGCAACGATCGCGAAGCCTCTTCCCGCGTCACCTGCACGGGCTGCTTCAATACTAGCGTTAAGCGCGAGTAAGTTGGTACGGGAGGCAATTTGGGAAATCAAACCAACGATCTTGGAAATTTCCTGTGAAGATTCGCCCAAACGCTTTACCTTTCTTGTCGTTTCGGCAACCGTTTCGCGAATGTCCAAAATACCTGCTACAGTGCGTTCTACCGCATCACCGCCCTTAATCGCAGTCTCAGAGGCAAGCTTAGCAACCTGATCGGCTTCACGGGCGCTCTCTGCTACCCGTTGAATGGATTCGGTCATCATCTGTACTGAATTTAAGGTCACGCTCAATTCTTCGGCTTGCCGCAATGCATCCGATGACAAACTGCGGGCAAATGCTTCGTTTTCGCGGGAGCTTTCGTTTACCTGACGCGCCGCAATTTTTACTTGGTTAACGATCTCGCGAAGGTTTTGAATGGTCAGGTTAAAGGAGTCCGCCACCGCGCCGAGTACGTCAGCGGTTACCTCAGCCTGTACGGTTAAGTCACCTCTTGCCGCGCCTTCTACGTCATCAAGCAAACGAATTACCTGACGCTGTAGATCTTCTTTAGCCTGTTCTTGCTCGGCAGCTTTCCGTTGCGCTTCGTTGGTGTTAGATACAATTGATTGGATCATTTGGTTAAAGCTAGCTGCTAATCTACCAAACTCATCTTCGCTGTAAACCACAGCACGGGGGCTCATATCGCCACGAATTACAGCTTCAAACTGCGCTTGCAAGTTGGCGGTCGATTGGTCAATCAGTCGGGTGGAACGTTTGCCCAAGCCCCAAGCGATTGCGCCACTGGCTAAGGCGGCGGCTCCAGCCATCATCCATCCAGTATTACGAACCTGTTCGCGTGCACCTTGGTCTTTGATCGTGCCTGTCGCGAAATTAGTAACTACACCTGCGGCGACCATTGCCACTACGCCCGCTGCGATCGCTGTGACTAGCCCTTTAGTTTTGAGGGGCATATTGTCAAAGGGCGAAAACAATCCACCTTGGTCGGAGGCTTCGGTGACAATATCCACGCCACCACGCTTGGCTCCAACTGGCGTATTGATATTCCCCAGTCCAAACAACTCTGCTTCATTTTCTGATTGGTTAAACCTTGCAGTTGCGATGTCCTGACTGGCTACCGAGGTGGTATTACGACTAGAAGAGGTAGTAAAGTCCTGACCGCCAAAATCATTTAGCGATCGGTCAGACACCATCTGAGTTGCATCGGATTCGCCAAAAGAACTTGAAAAAGATGACTCACTAATATCATCAAAGTCATCAAATTCGTCCATAAATACCACATCGGTATCGGCGTTTAGGCTCCCCGAAGAGCTACTGGGTTTATAGCTAGAACTAAATCCCGAGTCACCCGTAATTTGAGTTTCTGCACCATAGCTATATTGGCTAGAGCCATTCAGTGAAGAGTTAGAGCTAAAATCCTCAAAATCAAAATCTTCTGAACTCCCCGAACCAGTACTTTGTCCACCACTGTCATTACTTGACCAAGAACCCTGCATATAGGTGGATTGGTTTGACTGGTTATATCGATTGCTTTCGTAACCGTACTGGTTACTACTAAAATCATCGTTAGCGCTTCCTAAGGCTCCAAGATTGTAACTATCATCATTGATATCTAATCTTTCTTTAGCCGCCGCAATACCACTATGGGCATACTCCAAAATTGAATTGTCGTCAGTTAGCTGCAAAACCGTTTGGTATTCGCCAATTGAATCCTGATAGCGCTCTAGGGCGAGATTGATATGGGCATGGAGTAAACGATACATCGGATCGCTAGGGCAAGCTTTAACAAGCTCTTGCGTCAATTTCCCAGCTTGATTGTAGTCTCCCTGCATATAGGCTAAGGAAGCTTTTTCGTATTCTTTTTGGTATTGCGTACTAGAGGCCATTTGCTTTCTCCTAAAATCCCTAAAATCTCTGCCATTTGTGCGAAATCATTTTGAAATTACTTTCTTAATATTTTTTGCTTAGCCATGCTTCATGTCATTTATATATAGTGCATCTACATATAATGCATCGACTTTGCCTAGGATGCCCACCGCGCCGATCTCAAAATATTGACTTGATCTAGCAGTTTTAACGGCTCGCTTTCTTCCATTATCCACTCACCTTTGATAAACGGAGCCATACTGTCAGAGCTATTTCTGGATACATTGAGTTTTGAAGAATCAAGCCAAGCCATTACACCAATCTGCTCTACTGCTAAGCCTAACATCATGCCCTGATCCTCAATGGCAATAATCGAGATTTCTGCCCGATCTGTATTCACGGGAGGAGTTTCTCCCAAGAACTGACCGAGATCGCCTACCCACACTACTCTACCCCGAATATTCACTGTACCTAGCAATAGGGGGGAGACATTAGGCATCGGATTTATGCGATCTGGTGCATATTCTAAAACTTGACTGACCCCAATTGCAGGTAAAGCAAATTCAATTCCAGAAGCTACAAAAAATCTTAAATGCAGCTCACCCTCTGGAGCTTCAATACCTTGATCGAAGTCAGTTGCTTGATCCTGTCCGATGCCAGGGAAGAATTCTTGGTTTCCTACCATAATTTGAGGATCTCTACCTTGCAAAATAGCAATTTTTAATAGCGAATCTATGAAGTCTTACATATCTTCAAGTTTGGAAATAAACTTTGAAAATAAAACCTTGGAAATAAAACATCGAAAAATATTGAAAAATCTTAAGGTATTGATGTTAACCAACAGCCCTTAAATAATCAAGAATTGTTCATAGTTTTAGCATTCTTCGTGAAATTATTAAGTTTTTCGTAATAACTGTTTTACAGTGCCAACTAACTCTTGAGGCTGAAAGGGCTTAGCTATATAGGCATCAGCCCCTTGCTTCATTCCCCAATAGCGATCAAATTCTTCACCCTTTGACGAACACATCACGACAGGAACGCGCTCGGTTTTGGGATCGGTTTTAATGCGACGGCATAGCTCATAGCCATTCATGCGGGGCATGACAATGTCCATGACGACGATGTCTGGGCAACTACCTTGCATTTGCTCGAGGGCTTCTACACCATCGCCTGCTGTTTTAACATTTAGACCACTGCCTTTAAGTAAGTCCTCAATCATTTCTCTCTGTGTCACGCTGTCTTCAACCACCAGAACTGTACTCATACATGAATGCCCCGATAGGATTCTTCCACTAGCAACTCACCAAACGAATATATTAGGATTAAATGATTGGCATTGTGCTTTGCCCATCTTAATTTTAAGTTAGCAGTTAATTTTTTTCTAACTGTTCATATCTTAGTCTTCTCCTTTCCAGAGATTTAGATTAGAGCCGAAAGTCAAGTCACAAAATAGCATGTATAGTGCTTTATGCCCTCATTAAAGCCAAAGAATTTTTATTAATCTTGTGAAATCAGACTTTTCCCGATCGCCATAGATATTAACCGTATTAACGTCAGTTCGGGTTAAGCTGGCAAATTTTATAGCTACAGTCACTTGAATTAGGACAAATCAAAACCCAAGAATTAATTGGCGGCGCTTCGCGCCGCCAATTAATTCTTGGGTTTTATGTCCTAGTACACTTGGCGACAGCTATAAA
>NZ_LIRE01000211.1 GCF_001402795.1 Pseudanabaena sp. 'Roaring Creek' | reverse complement strand
TATAGCTGCCGCCAGTTTTGTTAGGACAAAATCAAAACCCCAAAGAGAGTTGCCGCGCAGAGCGCGGCAACTCTCTTTGGGGTTTTATGTCCTGATACAGTTGGCGGCAGCTATAGACATGAAAATAGGCATGGAAATAGGCATGATAAAGTCAATAATTGTTAGTGCAGAGCAAAGCCCAACAACCCCAATATTGACGGGAACCACTGCTAACCATTCACCCCAATTTGAGGGCAAATCGTGAAGATTAGTAAAGCAATCATTGCCTATAAGTCAGGTAGTCAAATTGGCAAAGTATGGGCAGAACGATGTAGTAGAGAGTTAGAGGAACTCGGAGTCAAAGTATTAATTGGACCTACAGGAGCCAGTGATAATCCCTATCCTGTATTCCTCGAATCTATGCACCAAGAAATCGATCTTGCTGTTGTCCTTGGAGGAGATGGCGCAACTTTGGGGGCTGCGCGATATTTGGCGAGTCTGGGAGTCCCAATTCTGGCTATTAATGTCGGTGGACATCTAGGCTTTCTCACCCATTCCATCGAGGAATGCGAAAATACTAGTGAAATTTGGACGCGATTGCTGTCAGATCTTTTTGCGATCGAGCGAAGGATGATGCTACAGGCAAGGGTGATTACAGTAGATGAGGGCTTAGGTGGAAAATTTGGTCAACCTTGCGGTCCATTCTTATGCCTCAATGAGATGTGCGTGAAGCCTGCTTCTCCCGATCGCATGGTTACGGCATCCCTAGAATTGGAAATTGCTGGCGAAGTGGT
This sequence comes from Pseudanabaena sp. 'Roaring Creek', assembly GCF_001402795.1. GTDB lineage: Bacteria > Cyanobacteriota > Cyanobacteriia > Pseudanabaenales > Pseudanabaenaceae > Pseudanabaena. The sequence goes on along the minus strand of NZ_LIRE01000211.1, from coordinate 5,873 downwards.
CGATCAATACCATGGTGATGGACTAATTGTCGCGACTCCCACGGGTTCAACTTCCTATACGGTGGCGGCAAATGGTCCCATTGTGCATCCAGGAATGCACGCGATCGCCATTACACCTATCTGTCCGTTGAGTTTATCGAGCAGGGCGATCGTAATTCCACCGAAACTAACTGTGAGTATTTGGCCGCTTTCGACCGATGACTTTAGTTTAAAACTATGGACTGATGGAGTTATAGCCACATCCATTTTTCCTGGACAGAGAGTTGACATCCAGATGTCGGAGCATCAGGCTCAATTTGTCGTCTTGCGCGAAGAATATTCCTACTATCAGGCTTTACGCCAAAAGCTTCTATGGACGGGGGCAAGGGTTCGCTACTCTAATCCCTATCGATCGCAATAATACTAATTCACTGAAATGAATCAACACTTCTAGTGAATTAACAAACAGCCCCATTAAGGTTTTGAGATTCCCAAAATGGCGTTGCCATTTTGGGAATCGGTATGAGGCAATAAACAGAAGAGCTTCGTAATGATGCATATGTTAACCCAAAAGATAATGGCGGCGCTTCGCGCCGCCATTATCTTTTGGGTTAGCAACAGTCAAAACTAGTCACGAAATGCGATTCGACCAGTTTTAGGCAAGCTAAACGCGAGAAAGAAAAATAGATATAAGACATACACAATTCCCCCCACTGCGCCGATAAATGCCAAATTCTCAACAGGCACGCCGTTATGAAATAAATTACTAAAGCTTAGGGGAGGTTCAAACCAGATTGGACAAATATCACCAATTTGCTCAATTTTCACAAAGGCGCAGTTAGAAAACAAGAGGCGAAACATAGCACTCACCGAGCAATAAATAGTGGTTGCCCAACGCCATCCTAAATAAATAAATTTGAGACTTTTATTGCGGGAAGCTTCGATATCTTCATTTAAATCTTGCCAAAACCAAAGGGCAAGAACGATTAAAAGCGCTGCTACGATGCCAGAGATAAAAGATATGCCTAAACTACCGATCGCTAAATAAATAGTAATCAGTACCAGACTTGCGACACGCCAGTATAAAAGCAGCGATCGCTTGATGGCTTCATTCCCACCCCGAAAAGCCCAGATCGACATACCAAAGGGAATCAGAGCCATAAATACCAGAGCTAAGCGATAGTCTAGCCATACAAGTTGACGAATAAGGGTTGCATCCATAAAGGCAAAAAATTCTGACCAGATATTCCAACTTATGTTACTATACTAACTTGCAACAAATAATCTCAATTCATAGCTTGATTTAGCAGATCTTCTTTAGAAGAGATTAGTAAAGTATTGCTACAAGAGTTGCAACAAAAATAGCGAGACCTAAACTTGTTAGTTCAAATCTCGCATCAAATGGGCTTAACGAAACATCTATGTTGCTGTTTTTAGCTTCTCAAAGAAGCAAATTTTTTACATCGGCTAAATAGCTTATCTAGCCTCGTACTCTACTGGCGACTCCTGACATCTTTAGCGATATCCGAGAATTTAAGCTAAGTAGCTAAGCATAAGTAAACTTAAAACCTAGAAGAGCGTACCGCCCGCTACGCGGGCGGTACGCTCTCTGGTTTTGGTTTTTAATTATGCTTAACTGCTTAAAAGGAGCATTGGAGTAAATTGTGGCAAAATATGAATAGTTCACTACAAGCTTATATTTACAAGCTGATTGGCAATGTCTGCAATTTCTATCAAAGTTCCCAAACAAAAACTCAAGAATCCTCCACTACAAGTCCATACCCTAGGCGATCGCGTATTGCGTCAACCTGCAAAACGTATTAGCAAAGTAAACGACGAAATTCGTCAGACTATTGTCGAGATGCTCCAAACAATGTACAGCAATGACGGTATCGGACTTGCTGCACCACAGGTCGGAATTAACAAGCAATTGCTCGTCATCGATATCGAACTTAAAGACGAAAGCAAGCCTGCCCTCGTAATGATTAATCCCGAAATCAAGTCTTCAGGTGGTGATTTGATTACTGGCGAAGAGGGATGTCTGAGTATTCCTGAAGTATTTCTTGATGTTGTGCGCCCCGATCGCGTTGAGGTATCCTATCGCGATGAAGATGGCAGACCGCAGCATATGATTGCGGAGGGATTGCTTGCAAGGGTAATTCAGCATGAGATGGATCATCTTAATGGCGTTTTATTTGTCGATCGCGTCAAGAATCCGATCGCGCTAAACAAGGAATTAAGTGCCCATGGGTTTGCAACAAAAGATGTTCAAGCAATCAAATAAAAAACAAATAGAAAAAAGGTGGCAAATCCACCTTTTTTCTATTTGTTTTTTAGCCTAGTTCTAAGTAGCTGGGTACAATTAAATAGAAAACCCCAAAAGCTGTAGCGCACGCTGCGCGTGCGCTACAGCTTTTGGGGTTTTAATTAAGTCCAGCCACTTATTTATATCGTTTTATATTGCTCCAATTATGCTGATCCAAAAATTATTAGATTGCCCAGAATTTATTGCGGGTGATTCGACGATATTGCGTGAATTATTGCATCCAGACAAGCAGGATATTAACCTGCGCTATAGCCTTGCCCATGCAATTTTGCCTGTGGGTGAGACTTCGCAACCGCATTCTTTAACCACTTCCGAAGTCTATTACATCCTTAGTGGTAGAGGCGAGATGCATATTGATGATGATGTTCGCGAGATTGAATCTGGCGATGCTCTATATATTCCTCCCAATGCGAAGCAGTTCCTCAAAAATATTGGGGATGAGCCCATAGTATTTATTTGTATTGTCGATCCTGCTTGGCGACAAGAGGATGAAACCATTTACGATTGAGTTACCAAATTTTCCATTCATTCCAATTAAGATTGAAAATAGATGTGTCGGGGAAAGCGATCGGGTTATTGTTCTGGGTGAGTATTTGCTGCAATTTGGCAAGTTGGGGATTGACCCTCGGCAAATCTTCGATTATTTGATAGGGCAAAATTCCTTCTGAGAGAGCAAAAGAGGCGGTAGTTCCTGCGGCGGCTCCCACAGACCATTCGTAGGAATGAACGCGGTAGCCTGCCGCAACAATGTAGCTATAGGCGATATTTTTGCCCGATACGATCAGATTGTCGATTTTTTGAGGAATTAGCGATCGCAGAGGAATCTGTCCTGGAAAAGCAGCACCATGACCATTGCGAACGCCAGAGCGCTCGGTATTACCAGCCTTTTCAACGGGATATTCACTCAAGCAAGGATGGAAATCCAGATAGTATTGGGCGATGCCGATCGCGTCGGGATAAATCGTCGAACGAGTCCGCCGAGCAATGCGATCGGGATTGGTATTGTTTTTGATAACGCTCGTCGCCTCCAATCCTGAGAGAGCCTTCCATAAATTGCGATAGTCTTCCTGTGAGAGCTGCTGGCGATAGATTTCATCTCTAAAATCAACTTGAGAAACATCAATCTCAGACATACTAAATCCGTCGGGATAGCCATAGGAGGGACGACCAATAATCCGCCGCGATTCCCTGATATATGGATATTTAGATAGACCATGCAAGGTTCCCATGGGTGAGTCAAGCCCAGTCAATAGGCGATGATTAGGAAAAGGCTTTTTCCATGCATTCTTCTGTTGGGAGTCGGTAGTGCCCGCCACTAACCAGTAGTAAAAACCCAGTGCAATTTCTTCACCACTCTGGAGGGTTTCTTTGCGCAGTCCCCCCATCCATCCATTCGGTGCTAACTGTCCAGATTGCTGCAATTGCTCTCTAGAATAGATGAGATTATCTTTATCAGTGCCAGGACGATAATCATTGCCCCATACCCAATTCTGCATAGAGATATCTCCTGCTTTCATTGAGGAAACGCCAAAGGCATTTTTTTTAGGATTATCCGTTTCCGCATTCCAGATGCGGCGATAGGTAAAGATAGAATCGAAGTTAGCAAGATTGGGCTTCGGATCGGAGCCGTAATAGGGCGCGTAGCGATCGTAAAAACTGGGTTTCTCCTGTGGTTGTGCCTCTGGAGTTTGCTCCATCGCAAAGGTATAGGTAAACCCTTGGGTGCAGTAAGCATCATTTTCGGTGACGGGCGAAGAGGGATTGAGGGGCGATCGCGGATCGATACCCAAGCGGTAGGGGACATCGGCTAACGCGATGATTTCGCCTGTCTCCGTAGAGTCAATTACAAACCAATCGGTTGGTCGCTTTAATTGCTGTGACTGGGGCTTAGCTAAGGGAATAAACCGAATTACTTGTTTTTGCAATCGAGGCGAATTTTCGTAACGATAGGCATCTTCAATAATTTGTGAAAGCGGTTCAGAATTTAGAGGCGGTGTATTGGGGGCGGGACTATGTTGAATGGCGATCGCGCTATCGATCTCTTTCCCATCGGTACTCATTTCCAGTTTTTTGACGACGGTATTGGGAAACCACTTCAGTTTGCCATTGCCCTTTTGCGCGGCATCTTGCAACATTCCCATTAATATCTGCTGGGCTGTATTGGGAATGAAACAGGATACGCTTACCCAGCAATCGCCCGCATTTAATTTTCCATAGTTCTGTTCGATCCGCTTGCGAAATTCTATATAGCCTTTTGGGAAAAACCAGAGACTGCGTTGTTTTTTAGCTTCATCTAGGGCGGAAGTACCTTGGGAGGTGATTTGTCCGCCAATCCAGTCGGTAATCTCGGTGACGCAAACCGTACGACCAGCTAGCAGTGCTTCGTAGGCGGTTGCCGTACCCGCCAACCCACCACCCACCACCAAGATTTCGCATTCTTCACTGCGTTCGGGATTGCTGGTCAGGGGCTTTTGGGCGATCGCGCGATCGTTACTCGACGCTCCCAAACAGAATGTAAAGGCGATCGCTGACATTGCAAACCGAACGGGAATATCAATAATATTTTGAAAATTTAGCGATGGTTTTGACATTAATTTACATTTCGATAACTTATTTTGCTAGTTTACAGGGATCCCTAGAATGCAGAATTAGCAATTGTGATCATTCGTTAATAAACTTATTCAAGAATCTAATGATTTGGGCTAATCCTTCGATCTTTAGTTGTGCGATCGTAAAGTTATTAAGATCGCCGCCTAACAAATAGATGCATAAATCGACATTTGAATAAATTGCTTATACCAATTAGATAGAGCGTTTACCTCTTGACTACAATTCCACAAAGCGAATAAAATCCCTGCAAAGATTAAAAATCATTTTGGAATACTGAATAATATAGAAGCAAAAAGATCGCATACATGAGAAGTTACTTATTAACTCCCGTTCTTCGACTTTTGACAAGTCGCCTATTTATTTGTAGTTTAAATACATGTTTAATTGTAGTTTTAACTCAAATCATAAAAACCGCTTTCCCCCTTTTGTCTAATTACCATAAAAATGAAGAGATTCTTCATAATATTATATTTAACTCTGTAGAATTTTTTATTCTCTTTGGGGTGATTTTAGAAGAGAGAGATTTTATGATGGAGAAGATAGGGTTATATCCAATCTTTAATAATGTTAAAGAAGATCTAACTGATGAAGCTTGTCATGCCTATGGATTTGCGATATTAATCGTGTCTTCATTAATAGTTATTCCTGTTAATGCAATTGCCATTCATAATGATGTCATTGACACAAAAGGTATAGCTATAGATTTATATTATTTAACCTTTTCATTACTTTTTATCCAGATTTTGGTGCTGGTCAAATTTACATTCCGATTATTGAAAATACAATTAAATAAAGTGTCTACCGATGATGATGAAAAGTAAAATCATGAAGATTTAAAAAGATTTATGGCGTTTCTCATTCTAGTGAAGTACAGAGTTATTTCCCCACCTTTGGCTGAGAAATAACAGAGTTTCTATACTTCAATTATTTTTAAGCGATCATCTACTAATTTAAAGAT
>NZ_LIRE01000210.1 GCF_001402795.1 Pseudanabaena sp. 'Roaring Creek' | reverse complement strand
CATGGTTAATTTTGGCTGCTGCCGACTTACCATTTTTAGTGATTTGTTCTAGTTTTTGGCGTTCTTCTTCGGTTAATGTCACTTTGTATCGTTTTGCTGACATACCTTTTTCCTTACTATTTTCTGTCCCTTTATTTTACCCGCCAAATTATCTTTGACTGTCTACTAGTAAGGCAGTTGAAGCACTGACAACAAGGTGGGGACGTTTTGTTGAGGAGTTAGTTGAACCTGCGGTATTGCGGCTATTTCAAGAAAAAGGCATTGATGTAAAAGAAGTACATCCTCGCGCCAGAACTAAGCGTCAAGGATTTGCGATGGAGATAGATATTCTGGCTGTGGATGATACGGAACTAGTGTTAGTGGAATGTAAGTCCCGTTTATCAAAGGATGACGTGGATGAGTTTGTTGAGAAGTTAACACGCTTTAAAGATTCCTTTCCTCATTACGGCAACTATAAAGCCTATGGTGCTGTGGCAGGAATTGAAATTAATGAGGGGATAGATCGTTATGCCTATCGTCAAGGATTATTTGTAATTAAGCCTTCAGGGGATGGAGTAGCGATCGCTAATGATGACGATTTTAAACCTACTGTATGGTAGGTCTGGTTTGTTATAGTTGTGGGTAATGTATTGCAGGCTTGAACATAATGCTTGAGTCAAAGTTGGAACTGCCAGTAAACACAAGTCCTGATTTAGCTACTGATTTATATGAAGTTGACTTTTATGCTTGGACACAGGAGCAGTCAGAACTATTAAGGCTCGGTCAATGGCAGTCTCTAGACATCGTGAATTTGGTGGAGGAAATTGAGTCGTTGGGTAAGCAGCAAAAACAAGAACTTCGCAATCGTTTGGGTGTTTTGATTGGACATTTGCTGAAGTGGGAGTTTCAACCTGAATTGCGTGGTAAAAGCTGGCGATCAACCATTATCGAACAATGCGATCGCATAACATTACATCTAAAAGATAATCCGAGTTTGAAGTCCTATCTCAATGAATCGGTAATCGAAGCTCATAGACTGGCTTTATCCTTGGTTGTGCGAGAAACACTTCTCGATTATCCTGATTTACCGTCCGATTGTCCCTATGCGATCGCCCAAATCCTCGATCCTCAATTCCCCGAAGATTTGCAATCATGTTAATTTTTAGTTTTAAGGTTAGAATTATTCCTGCTAGGCGATCTCATAGTAGTGATAATAAAGTAGATGTCTAGGATTTAATGATTGTTTCGTTTGCTTGTAAAGAAACCGAGAAGATTTGGCAAGGTTTGCGATCGCGTAAGTTACCATCAGATATCCAAGAAAGAGCTTTACGCAAATTACGTCAACTTGATGTGTCAGCTAAATCTAGAAGATCTTCGCATAGCTAACCATCTAGAAGCACTTGTTGGCGATCGCCTCGGACAATACAGTATTCGCATTACTAAGCAATGGCGGCTGTGTTTTGTTTGGCAAAATGGAAATGCTTATGATGTTGAGGTTGTTGATTATCATTAGGAGCAAGGACAATGGAAGATACTTTACTGCGTAATCCTCATGTTGGCGAAATCTTGCGGTATGAGTTTTTGGAAGAATTAGATATTAATGCAAATAGTTTGGCTGATAGTTTGCGGTTGCCATATTTGAGTATTCAGCAAATTATTCAAGGTAAGGCTCCGATGACTGCGGATGTGGATTTGCGGTTATGTCGCTACTTTGGGTTGTCGGATGGTTATTTTTTGCGGTTGCATTATGCCTATGAGTTGATGGAAGCAAAAAGGAATTTAGGCGATATATTGCGTCAAATAGTTCCGATCGCAGCGTTACATTAGATAATCATTTCAGTAACAAGATCGCAATCAAGTTTGGTTGAGTGTTAAGCCGAGTGTGTTGCAAAAGTCTTTGGTTAAGTTGAGAGTGCCAATTGTAAGTCAAGTGTAAATTTGAGGATTCTAAAAGTAAGATTGGAACGGGCTAGACAAAATACCCAGTAATTTACCAATTTCCTTGATGAAATAATCTTCTTGATCGATCCAAAGTGTTTTGTCTCCAAGGCGTAAGAACTTCCAAATCATTCCTGTTGTCACAACACCATAAACAGGAAAATTATTATCACTTCTGGTATTAAAACGTTGAGCAGCAACCATTTCTGCGATACATTGTCCTAATCCTCCTTTAATATTTTCGTTTTTCGCTTCCACAAGGGTAATCACTGGACAAGATATTTCATAGATTTCACTAGATGCGGTCAAGAGAAAATCACAAAATCCATTTAAGCCAGCCTCTACATCAACATTAAATTCTGTCCCAGAGAAGAAGCCAACCTTTTGATCGAAGATTTGCCGAATTTCTAGCAGGATCGGCGCGATCAGCAGTTCCGATCGCGCTTTTTCGGTATTGATGGCATTGGCAATGGAGAGATTGCGTTTTAGGGTTTGTTGCAGATAGTCACTAATCGTCAAAGGCTGGATATCCACAAATAAATTTTCCGATTCTTTTATCGTCAAGCCAAATTTTTCTTGTACTTGGGCGATCGTCTTAAACTCGCTGTATGACATCAGGGTTAGTCGGCAAATAATATCTAGTTTAACTTGCTGTGATAATGGTTGTAGGCGATCGCTAGTAATGGTTAGTAAGGTGTGTGATCGCGTAAGTGGCGATTTCAAACCTGTTATATGGTAAAATCATAAAGCTGAAAATGAAGAATTAAATAAAAAGTACGCAAGATTGTCTGGGTCTATAATAAGCCTATGCCCAAAAAGATTAGAGAGTTAAGGTCTGCTCTATCTAAAGCAGGTTTCCGAGTGGTGCGGACAAAAGGCAGTCATCAAAGATGGTTACATCCCCTTTTGCCAGAATTACCCTTAACCATTGCTGGGAAAGATGGAGATGATGCAAAATCTTACCTTGAGAAATTAGTTGAGTCTGCGCTAAATGCTTTAAAGGATAAAGAGTCATGAATCACAAATATCGGATTAACATTATTTGGTCAGATGAAGACAAATGCTACTTGGTAGAATTACCTGAGTTTTCCAATGCCTTGCAGCGATACTTTACGCATGGAGATACTTATGCTGAGGCGATCGCTAATGCAGAGGAGGTTTTAGAACTTTTAATCGAAGATTACGAAGCATCGGGTAAGCCCTTACCATCACCTCAAGTATTGCAATTAGCCTAATGAATAGTCAATTTTGGAATCAGGTCAAAACTAAGTATCAGCTTGGGAAGTTAATTTACGGAAAAGTAGAGTTTCATGCGCCTTTTGGGGTGTTTGTTGATATTGGGGATGAGTATGTAAAGGGAATTATCCAGATTCCAGATTTTTTGGATAGTGGGGCGATGATTCCAGAAATGTATCCTGAGATTGGTTCGCCTGTGGGGGCAGTGGTAGTTGGATATACTGAGGACGATCGCAATCAAGTTTGGTTGAGTGTTAAGCCAAGTGTGTTGCAAAAGTCTTTGGTTAAGTTGCGATCGCCAGTTGTGAGTCAAGTTTAAATTTTTGGGCGATCGCGAATTAGGTGTTTAGGCTTTAATGACTATTTCCTTCGCTTGTAAAGAAACCGAGAAGATTTGGCAAGGTGTGCGATCGTGTAAGCTACCATCAGATATACAGGAAAGGGCTTTACGCAAATTACGTCAACTTGATGCACCAGCTAATTGTGAATAAATTTGCTTGTTTCATTTATCATATTCAAAATCAAAGTAAAGGTTTAAGACAAGACATGGATATCTCACAAGGATGGATTTGTGATACTTGCGGAACACTCATTGACTCACCATCTGATGGCAGGATGGAATGGTTAGAGTACAAAAGTGGTGGAATCTTAAAAGGTAGAGGTTTACGACTTGTTCATCACTTATCAGCTAGTCCTCTCAAAGCCTCATCCACATTGGGCTGCTACAGTTATACAGAGACATATGCATCTGGACTATGTGATGCTGAACTCAGTGAATTTTTAGGGGATGACGGATTGATGCTTCTTCTTTCAAAGCTTGCGAACGATCAATTACCACAGGATGAAGTTATAGAAATGATTAAGCGTCTCCATGTTTCTGGTTATGAGAAAGCTAGACTACATTTTGATGCTGCCGCATCAGCAGACGTTTTTGAACCAAGTGCTGATAAAGGATATTACTCACGGCAAGATATTGAGGCAGTCTTAGAATTTATAAAAAGTAGAGATTAATGACTACTCTCAAAATTTATTTTTGAATTCATTAGATACATGATTATGAGAACACAAAATCTGATATCAATCTTTCTCTTGACTGCTTTTACTTTTAATCAAGTATCATTACAAATAGATGCGTTGCCTATTGATAAACCTAGCGTGAGAGTTTTGGCAAATTGTGGAAAGTTAACAGCCTTTTATATTTCACAAGAAGGATGGCGTGTATCGACATTCTCTTCATGCTTTCGCACACCCTACGGTGGAAATTATATTTTTTATTCCGCAGTAAAAAACAATCATTCACTAATATGGGCATCTGAAGGTGGAAACGGTGTTCGCGACTATACAGTTATTTCAACAAATTTAGATACACAAGCATATATTCAGTATAAAGCTGGGCTTGGTATTCGTGGCAAAGGTTTTGTCAATTCTTTGCAAGTAGAAGAATTAAATGGCAAAGATCTTATTCCTGTAGTTAATATTTTGTCAGTTCTTGAATGGCAACAAGAGTTTTATAATCCTTCTTCGGTTTTTAGAAACAACAAATGTAATACAGCAATTAAATCAGCGCATGAACAAATTGAACTAGCTAGAAACCTTGAAGTCAGAAGTTATATTGACAATGCAATTAAGAAAAGACCTAGTTATTTAGACGATAGACCGCTAAGACTGAGGTTCTCAATAAGTGGATATTTAGCCAATGACCTAATTCGAGCAGACAAACTTTTATCATCAATTAGTTCTTCTATAGCTAATTCATGTCCTTTTATTAGCATGGTTGATTTTGGAATTCAAAATAGTGACAATATTGCTACATATGGACTATTTGAGAATGGTCAAACTAAACTTTTTCAATGTGTAGGAGTCAGAAGAGTTGAACAAGGAGAAGCTTCTGACGAACCTCCTTGGGGATACTATGGATGCTTTTTTAAGAGATAGGTTTCAGCCAATAAAAAAGCATTTTATTGGCTATTATGGCGATCACATCACAATAATGGCTTTGTTTGGATTGATGGATTTTGCAATCGCTTTTCTATCGCAGTAGAAATTTATCGGGCGATCGCTGTTTGATTGAGATTAGGGGCGATCGCTATTTGATGTTGTTGGTTTGTTGAGGGGCGATCGCTGTTTGATTGAGATTAGGGGCGATTATCATAAACACAATAGCTAGACTTCTTCTATTAGCAAGTTCTCAAACAGATTATTGTTATTCCATCGGTAAATATTAAAATCACGGCGATCGCAAGTTAAAATTCTGCCATGATCCAAATGTTCCGCCAAAACAACCAAAGATGCATCAGCAAGATCCATCGGTAAATTGGCATAGCGTCTCATTAGCTCAACCATGCGAGAAAGATGTTGCCTTTGGAAATCAAAAACGGGAAACGTCCCATTAGCAACTTCAGTCAAAAATTCAAACTGCACAGCCAATACCGCATCTCTTGCTAAAAGATAACTAGTTTCTGTAATCACGGGATAGGTGGTAATTAGTGCTTCTCTGAGAGTAGAAATTACTTGGATAGCCATAGAATGGTAGCGATCGCCATTATTTCCCAAAGCAATGAAAAATCCAGTATCAGCGAGGAGCATATTTCTCATTAATGATCGCTTTGAAATTTTCCTTTGAATTAGTGGCTAGATCTGGTTCACCTTTAAAACAACCAATAAACTTACTTTGTCGTAGTCGCGCCAAAGGAGCGTGATGAGAAGCTCGAATTTGTTGGTAATAAGCATCAATCGCTTCAGCCAGAGAGCGATTTAGAACTGTTGATGCATCTTGCTTAGTTTGCTGCTGAATATATTTAAGTTTATCCGCTTGCTCTTTTTCAAGATGAATAGTAATGTCCATAGGTTATTTTGCTTATGGCTAAGTCAATTTATTGTAGCTTAACATTTAATTTATAAAGATGCGATCGCTGTTTGATGTTGTTGGTTTGTTGAGGGGCGATCGCTTGTGCGGTGAAAGTGTGGATATTTAGGCGATCGCTTTATGATTGAGATTAAGAACTATATGGCATTTTACTAAAAGAGATTCTAAGCTTTTGTCGTTGTTACATAAGACTTATGTGCTTCTGCATAAATTTTTAAAGCGACAGACATTTGCTGAGCCGCATTCTCACCTTGCGATTGAAACCATGCAAAAGTTTCAGGATCGATTTGAACTGATGCTGTAATTTGTTTAGGAATTCTCAACTTTGCTTTAGCCCAAAACTCTGCTGATAGAGGAGGAATATCAGATGTATCAATATCTTCATCACCCATTGCATCAATTCTTTCCCAATCAGTCTTCGAGGTATTGTTCATAGTATCTGCGTTCATAAGATAGTGCCTTTCTTAATGAAATAATCCTAATGGTTTGTTCGTCAGGTTCTGTGTAGACAACAACTACGACACGACCTTGAAGTAAACCAATACCGATATACCGATCCTCTCCATAGTTTGCTCTTGCATCAAGTTCAACAACCATCGGCATATTAAAAACCAGATAAGCATCAGCAAAGTCAAATCCATGTTTAGCACGGTTAATCTAATTTTTACGCTCATCCCACTCAAATCTCATCTTAAAGTTTAGTATTTATGTGTGTTGGGATTCCTCTAATCTTAACTTGTGTTTGACGCTGTTTGATGTTGTTGGTTTGTTGAGAGGGCGATCGCTTGTTTGGGAAAAGTAGGGATTTTAGGCGATCGCTTTGTGATTGAGATTGGGGGCGATCGCTTGTGTGGCGGAAGTGTGGATGTTTTAGGCGATCTGATAAAATGAATTCTAAAAGCTAACATTAACAATCACTTGCCAACCTATGCAAATCACCATAGACATACCAGACGATATCGCCACCACTGTGCAGGATAAGCTGCCACAAATATTGGCGCTAGGATTGCGAGAAATGAATGCTAATCCCAATAATGGTTTTTCGGGACTGACCGAAATATTGCACTTTTTAGCCAAACTTCCATCCCCTCAAGAAGTCTTAAATTTACGCCTCGCGCCAGACGCACAGCAAGAAATTGATAACCTATTAGAAAAAAATCGTACACAAGGTTTTAATGAAAGCGATCGCCTACTATGGCAGCATTATGAGTTTATCGAGCATCTCGTGCGCCTTGCCAAGACTCAAGCCCTGATAAAGCTCCAGACGAGTCAATGAGTAAAAGCTATATTTCCACTAAACTTAGAAAACTAGTCAGCGATCGCGCCCAAAACTGTTGTGAATATTGCCTAATTCCCGAAAGCTTAACTTTAGTTTCCCATCAAGTAGATCATGTAATTGCTGAAAAGCATGGAGGCAAAACCACAGAAGAAAATCTAGCTTTATCTTGCTCACTGTGCAATCAAGCGAAGGGTAGTGATGTTGCTTCTATCGATTTAGAAACAGGCGATGTTATTAGACTTTATCATCCTAGACAAGACAAATGGCAAGAGAATTTTAAAATCGAAGAATCTAGTAGACAGTCAAAGATAATTTGGCGGGTAAAATAAAGGGACAGAAAATAGTAAGGAAAAAGGTATGTCAGCAAAACGATACAAAGTGACATTAACCGAAGAAGAACGCCAAAAACTAGAACAAATCACTAAAAATGGTAAGTCGGCAGCAGCCAAAATTAACCATG
>NZ_LIRE01000209.1 GCF_001402795.1 Pseudanabaena sp. 'Roaring Creek' | reverse complement strand
TTAAAACCCAGAAGAGCATACTGCTCGCTGCGCGGGCAGTATGCTCTCTGGTTTCCTAGCTACTTATACCAATTCCCAAAAGTGTGGCAACACTTTTGGGAATTGAAAACCAAACCCAGTAAGGGTTTTAAAATCACAAAATGGCGTAGCCATTTTGTGATTTGGTATTACTTGGCTATAGAGTAAATGTAAAATCCTTTACGAGCATTCCTGGAACGAGAATACCTCCGAGCGATCGCTTTTCATAGGTACTTACGTTAGGAATAAACTCGCGAAAATCCGTTAATTCCTCTAGGTTTTTGCCCAAAAAATTATAGATGCTATCGTCAAAGCGTAGATTCTCAATAGGGGCGATAAACTCACCTTGATCTACCCAAAAGCAGGCATAGCGTGTCATACCCGTGATCCTGCCACCCGTGCGATCGCTCCAGTTTAGGTAATGGAGGTTTGACAAGTAAAGTCCAGTATCCAATTGTTGGAGAATATTGGCTGCTGCTAAGCTGCCTGCGGCAACTTCAGGCGATCGCATTGATTCACCCACGCTCGCGCCATTGCCTTCTTTGTTATATTCCTTAGCACTGCGCGAACTAATTAAAGTATTGACGAGATTACCATCGGCAATGACGGGCAAAAATTCAGGAGCGACTTCTCCGATACTGTTGAAACGAGGCACATTCCCGTAGGTGAAATTCTCGCTAAGAGATAGTAAAGGGGAGAGTTTTTTTTCTTGATTCTTTAATTTTAAAAGAGCGCTGCTACTCTGTTGTAAGCTCGATTCGCCCACGCTGTTCGCAATAAAGCCTAATAGATCCGACGCTGCCGCAGGGGCAAAGTAAGTGTGATATTGTCCGCGCTCTAGAGTTTTGCTTGGTCTTTGTAGGGCTGCTAATTGTTCTTTTGAGCGGTTAATCTGGAAGTTATAACTCTCTGGTTGCCATTCTTTACCAGCATAAATTCCCTTAACTGCTTTTTCGCCAGAATTCGTTTGGACAAACATGGAATAATCGACAAAAAAAGAATCCGTGGCAAACCAATGTCTCTGACCTGCGGAGTTAGCATTAGCGCGGATGATTAAGCCAGATGCATATAGCCCCGCGAAATCTACGGTGCTATTGACGGGATTGGTGACTGGGGTGAGAATTGCGGCGATCGCCTCTTCGTCGTTTAACAAACTGCCCTGATAAACTTCACGGCTGGAACCTTGGTTTTCGGGAATCACCAGATAGGGATTTTCGGGGATTTGGGCGACCTCTTTCCGCAAATAATCGAGACTAGCGATCGCGTAAGCCGTATCGCGATCGAGATTGCCTGTAAATGGGAACTCAGCATAGGCTTCCCTCTGATTGCTGATTAACGAAATTGTGATATTTCCATCGGCGACAAATCCTGATTGGCGAACTTTTGCCTTGTTAAATCTGGTAAATTGGCTGCGCTCGCTCTCTAGGCTAATAGTTAAATATTCACTACTATACAGACTCGTAATTAGGCGATCGGTTAACTGATCGAAAACATCTTCTAGTAACTGTTCTTCCAGATGTCTGCCCATTAATCTGTCCATTAAAAATTAACTCCCAGCAAAAGTTTGTATGTAAGTAGTTCAGCTAGTTCGGTATAGTTCAAACTACTTTAAACATAACCTTTAAACATAACATTTACAGAAAATATAGCTATAGTCAGTAATGTTGGGACAAACATCAAACCCAATCAAGAGTTGCGGCGCGAAGCGCCGCAACTCTTGATTGGGTTTGATGTCCTGACTTAAGTGGCTATAGCTATATCAAGAACGCTTTGGTTGTAGGTAGCTAGACGTAATTAAATATAAAACTTGCGGCGTACGCTGCAAGTAAGCCGCAGGTTTTAGGATTTTTGTGGATAAGCCCACTTAACTTATGGGCTTATCCACAAAAATCCTCGGCGATACTTATGCCATTTCGTCCAACTTGTGATAACGTATTGGCACTTTCGTGCTGTCAGAACTCGACCTCGCACATAGTACCTCGCACATAGTCTATATCTCAGATTGTTAAACCTCGGTCAGCCCGCGATCGCCCTATGTACATTAAAAATGTAGAACTCACCAGATTTAAGTCCTTTGGCTCTACTGTATCGATCCCACTGATGACGGGTTTTACAGTGGTTTCGGGTCCCAATGGTTCGGGTAAATCGAATATTCTTGATGCTTTGCTATTTGCGCTGGGGCTAGCAGGTTCTAAGGGGATGCGCGCCGATCGCTTGCCCGACTTGGTTAACCAAGCCCATAGCAAGAAGGGGCGGATGGTCGAAGCGATCGTTACCGTTACCTTTGCCTTAGATGAAACTGAGATTTCGGCTTTTCAAACCGAGGGGATCGAAGTTCCTACGGCGGAGGGAAAGGAAATTGGTGAATGGACGGTGATGCGGAAGTTACGGGTTACTAGCCAAGGAACCTATACTTCGACTTACTATATTAATGGAACGCCTTGCAATTTAAGCGAACTGCACGAACAGTTGGCTAAATTCCGCATTTATCCCGAAGGCTATAACGTAGTTTTACAGGGTGACGTAACGGGCATTATCTCGATGAATTCGCGGGAAAGACGGGAAATTATTGATGAATTGGCAGGGGTGGGTGAGTTCGATCGCAAAATTTCCACCGCAAAAGATAAGTTAGACGATGTTAAGACCCAAGAGGAGCGATTTCGGATTGTCGAGCAGGAACTCATTGCCAATAAGGATAAATTAAAAAGCGATCGCGTGAAGGCGGAGAAATATAAAGCGCTGCGCTTGGAATATGAGCAGATGGAAGCGGCGGAATCCGTACTTAAACAGCGTGAGATTTTATATAACCAATCACTCCGTAATGTTGAATTAGTCAATAATAAGGAACAATGCGGCAATTTAGAGAAATCCTTAACCGAACTTTCGCAGGTAATTGAAGTCGGTACGGTTCACCTGAATGAATTAAACGATCGCGTCCATACCCTTGGGGAAGAAGAATATCTTTCTGTTTCGAGTAACTTGTCCGCACAACAGGCAGAACTGCGAGGCTTGCAACGCCAGCAGCAGTCTCTGACTAGTTCTTATCAAAACAATCAAACCCATATTGTCAATACCCAAGAGGAAATCGATCGCCTCCTTCGCGAAGCTGAAGAACTAGAATCGCAAAAGCAATTTAAGGAAGAGTCGGTCGTTACGGCGGAAAAGGCTCGCGATCAACAGGCTGCGATCGTTTCGCAATATCGCAAGGAAGTCCAAGCGATCGCCTCCGCATCATCGGATTGGGTACGCCAGCAAACCCAATTACGCCACGACATCGATAAGCTGCAAGGAGAACTCGATCCGCAAAAGCAAGAGCAAACTAGACTGAAAGAAGTCCTTAACCAGCGATCGCTGCAATTGGAATCCCAAGAGCGTGAACTGCAAGAAATCCTTGCAGGCGAAGGACGCTATGCTGTCGATATGCTTTCTAATCAGTCCCTTGAGGATGCCTTGCGCTTGCAAGAGGCGGAGGTCAATGGAGCGGAAATCTTAGTACAGACTTTAGCCAAAAATCTTGCGGAAGCTCAGTTAGAAGTGCAGCTCCAAAATGAAACGATCGAGCGCTTGACGCAAGAGCAGAGAGTTAAGACCCGACAACTCGATAAATTGGAAGCACAGGTGCAGGCAAGTCGCGAAGTACAGGGAACCAGAGCGTCGCAAGTAGTCATTGAAGCCGATATGTCTGGCGTGTATGGTTTAGTTGCCCAATTGGGACTGGTCGAACCCAGATTTCAATTAGCCCTTGAGATCTGTGCGGGGGGACGCTTAGGTAACCTTGTGGTGGAAAACGATGAAGTAGCTGCTGAAGCGATCGCCTTGCTGAAGCGCGAGCGGGCTGGGCGAGCCACATTTTTGCCCCTCAATAAGCTGCAAGCGGTGAGATTTCCCTCCCGCATCGAAGCTCAGAAATTAGGGGCGATCGACTATGCCTTTAACCTCGTTACCTACGAGGATCGTTACCAAGATGTTTTCTCCTTTGTTTTTGGCAATACGCTTGTATTTGAGACGCTCGATCAAGCGCGATTTCACATTGGCAAATATCGCATGGTGACCCTTGAGGGCGAGATTCTCGAAACATCAGGAGCGATGACGGGCGGCAGTGTTATTCAGCACAATAGTTTGCATTTTGGTAATGCCAAACCTGCGGAATCTTCCGAAACTAAGCAACTGCGCGATCGCCTTATGGAAATCGATCAGATGCTAACGCGACTCAACCAACGTTTGCGGGGAGCCTTAACGGGGATCGCCAAGTATGAGGAGCAACTGCAATCCGCAAGAACTAACCATCGCGAAGCTCAGCTCAAGCGCGATCGCATTTATGAACAGATCGAGCGTAACAGCCGCGATCGCTCTCGTTTGCAAGATCGAATTCAACAAACCCGTGCGGCGATCGAAATCGGTCAAGCGCAACTAATTTCCCTAGATGGTAATGCTGCCGAACTTGAAGCCCAGTTGATGGTCAAACGCGCCGAGCTTACCGAGCTAGAGAAATCAAGTACCCATAGCCGCTGGTTGCAAGCGCAAGATGCGTTACAGGGACAAGAAGCTCTATTAAATAGTGCCGAAATTGAACTGCGTACCGCTAAGCAACAGTTAGGAGAATTAGAAAACCAGCATAAGTTAGCCTTGGAGAAAATGGCGCAACGTCAAACGCGACTTCAAGAACTACGCAGTACTCAAGCGGAACTAATCAATAGCACATCGCAAATTCAGCATCAACTCAAGCAGACTGAAACGGCGATCGCCTCCTATCAGTCCCGCTTGGAAGTTCTCGAACAGACAATTGGTGCGGCGAAACAGGAACGCGATGCCTGCGAGCGATCGCTGCGCACACAGCAACAACAACAGCAGCAGATGCAGTGGCAGATGCAAAAAAATCACGAACGGCAAGCCGAACTTGAGCTGCAAATCGCTCAATTTGCCGAACAACTCAGTCAGATCGAACTTCCCGATCCGATCCCTGAAGTTCCTGAAACCATGACTCTAGAGCAGTTGCAGCTAGAGCAGCGGCGCTTGCTCAAGCGGATTCAGTCCATGGAACCTGTAAATATGATGGCGATCGCGGAATACGAAGCCACATCTCAACGCCTAGAAGAACTTAGCACTCGTCTCGAAACCCTCAATCAAGAGCGTACCGAACTCTTGATCCGTATTGAGAACTTCACCACGCTGCGCCAGCGTGCTTTCATGCAAGCCTTTGATGCCGTTAACGGACATTTTAAAGAAATCTTTGCCGAGCTCTCCGATGGTGATGGTTATCTACAACTGGAAAATCCTAATGCCCCCCTTAGTGGTGGACTTACCCTAGTTGCCCATCCTAAAGGCAAGCAAGTCCAACATCTCGCATCCATGTCTGGGGGCGAAAAATCCCTTACAGCCCTCAGTTTCATCTTTGCGCTTCAGCGCTATCGCCCTTCGCCCTTCTATGCCTTCGATGAAGTCGATATGTTCCTAGATGGTTCCAATGTCGAGCGCTTGTCGAAAATGGTTCGCAAGCAAGCTAACCTCGCGCAATTCATTGTGGTCAGTCTGCGTCGCCCCATGATCGAAGCCTCAGAACGCACGATCGGGGTAACCCAAGCACGCGGCGAACATACTCAGGTATTGGGCTTAGAACTGCGATCGGGCTGATGCGAAAACAAAAAGGCGGCGCTTCGCGCCGCCTTTTTAGTCAATAAACAACGATAGTAGTGACAAATTTGTTTCTGGAGAGGGGGCGCTTTTTGCTAGACTAGAAAAAGTGTTTGAAGGCAATTGACAATAAATCTTCCAAACTACATTTAAAAACTACTCACTCAATCTTTTGTCTCGGAGATAACCACACTATGGCTCGGATGTACTACGACACGGACGCAAATCTTGAATTTCTAGCAGGTAAGACAGTTGCAATTATCGGCTACGGTTCTCAGGGTCACGCCCATGCCCTTAACCTCAAGGATAGCGGCGTGGATGTCATCGTGGGGTTATATCAAGGCAGTCCCTCATGGCAAAAAGCTGAAGCTGATGGTCTTACTGTTAAGACCGTTGCTGATGCATCGGCTGCTGCTGACCTGATTATGATTTTATTGCCTGATGAAACTCAAAAAGCAATTTATGCTACCGAAATTGCACCTAACCTCAAAGCAGGCAATACCCTAGCCTTTGCCCATGGTTTTAATATTCACTTCGCACAAATTGTACCTCCTGCCGATGTGGATGTGATTATGGTCGCACCTAAAGGTCCTGGACATTTGGTACGTCGTACCTATACCCAAGGTCAAGGCGTACCTGCATTGTTTGCCGTGTATCAGGATGCAACGGGTAATGCTCGCGATCGCGCTATGGCCTATGCCAAGGGTATCGGCGGCACTCGCGGTGGCGTTTTGGAAACAACTTTCCGTGAGGAAACTGAAACCGATTTATTCGGCGAACAAGCCGTACTTTGCGGTGGGTTGTGTGCCTTGATCAAAGCTGGCTTTGAAACCCTTGTTGAAGCAGGATACCAACCAGAACTCGCCTACTTTGAATGCTTGCACGAAGTAAAACTCATCGTAGACTTGGTGGTTGAAGGCGGTATGTCAAATATGCGCTACAGCATCTCTAACACCGCTGAATATGGTGATTACACTCGCGGTCCTCGCGTAGTTAACGAGCAGACCAAAGCCGAAATGAAAAAGATTCTCTCCGAAATTCAGTCTGGTCAATTTGCTCGCGAATTCGTTCTCGAAAATCAAGCTGGCAAGCCAGGATTCACTGCTATGCGCCGTCAAGAAGCCGAGCATCAGATCGAATCTGTGGGTAAAGATCTTCGCGCCATGTTTAGCTGGTTGAAAAAGATCTAGTCCCATTAATTAGCTAGTAGCGATTAAATCAGTAGCTAGGCATAATTAAAAACCAAAACCAGAGAACGTACCGCCCGCGTAGCGGGCGGCACGCTCTTCTAGGTTTTAAGTTTACTTATGCCTAGCTACTTA
>NZ_LIRE01000208.1 GCF_001402795.1 Pseudanabaena sp. 'Roaring Creek' | reverse complement strand
ATACCAAAGCTCAAAATGGCTACGCCATTTTGAGCTTTGAAAACCCTTACTGGGTTTGTTTTTTAATTCACAAAAGTGTGACAACACTTTTGTGAATTGGTATGAAGGGATTGAGAAGAACTAAGTTTCTGAACTTAGTTCTTCTCGGAGGAGGGGTCAATTTCATGAACGGGGATTTCAATAGTAAACTCCGTTCCTTCAGATGAGGTATTGGTTAGCATCAATCTTCCGCCGTGGGCTTCTTCAACTATCTGGCGACTAATGGAAAGTCCGAGACCACTTCCTTTACCTACGGGCTTAGTGGTAAACAACGATTCAAAAATTTTGGACTGTAAATGGGGAGGGATTCCTAGCCCGTTATCCCGAATAGCGATCCGCACTCGATCGTGCAATTTGGGCTCACAATGGATCCATTCAGTCTTTACCCAAATAGTAGGCTGCTTAGCTTCTCCCCGTTTGACCATTGAGGCAGTGTAACCACTAGAGTGCAACGCATCGATCGCATTGGCTAATAAGTTCATAAATACCTGATTCAACTGTCCCGCATAGCAATCTATTTCGGGCAGCTTTCCATAATCTTTAACGATATGAATTTCTGGGAATTGATCGACAGCCTTGAGACGATGCCGTAGTAGCATTAGCGTGACTTCAAGCCCTTCTTCAATTTTAAATCTTACGCGACGTTCGGTATCAGATCTAGAAAATATGCGCAGAGAATTAGAAATATCCTTAATGCGATCGCATCCAACTCGCAGAGATTTCGTGAGTTTAGGTAAGTCCGCGATCAGAAAGTCTAGATCGATTGATTCCGCATGGTCGAGGATTCTATCGTTTGCCTGAGGAAATTCTGTTTGATAGAGTTGGAGATGATCGAGCAGGTTCGCAAATCCTTCTTGAGCCAAGGATAGGTTGCCGTTGATAAATCCTAAGGGATTGTTGATTTCATGGGCAATTCCAGCCATCAACTGACCAATACTAGACATTTTCTCGCTCTGCACCAGTTGCAATTGAGATCTTTGCAAGGTTTCTAAAGCTTGGGTTAATGCAGCCGTACGTTCTACAACCTGCTGTTCTAAACGTTGATTTTGTTCAGCGATCGCTTTATTGAGAAAACTCAACCTCAAATGCAGATTGACCCTAGCGATTACTTCTTCTTGTTGAAAAGGTTTCGTAATATAATCAACGGCTCCCAGTTCAAAACCCTTAACTTTTTCCATAGGATCGGCGAGGGCGGTCATAAAGATCACGGGAATATTCTGGGTTTTGGGATTAGAAAGTAGAGTCCGACAAGCTTCAAAGCCATCTATTCCTGGCATCATGACATCCATGAGGATGAGATCGGGATTTAGATATTCAGCTTGGGACAGAGCATTTTCGCCATCAATTGCTACTGAGACCGTAAAGCCGTGATTTTCCAGTGTTGTAGACAGTACTTCCAAATTGGTGGGATTATCATCCACAACTAAAATTGTACTCGTTTGCAATTGCTGCGATAGGTTATGAGGTTGATTAAAAGTCATAAAGCTTAATGATTTGCTCAGGATTAATTTTCTAAGGATTTATCGGTATATTGCTGAAGTACTTCTTGCAATCTTTTGATTTGATAGCTACTAGCAAGTTGGCGGAGTGGGCTAGTAAATGGAATAAGATTTGGATCTTTTTGCTCTAAGGTATCCAGTTGTTTAATGAAATTTTTGATTAATCCTTTGAGCGCTAAATCAAGTAAGATAAGCAGATCCTCCGACTCAGGTAAGACGATCGCAGGGGCGGGAATTGATGTCCCCGTAGCGGTGCTGGAGAGATCGTTTTCTAGAGAATTTTCCATAGATTTCATTGAATTGATAGATGAACTGCCCACAAAGGAAGAGGAATTCATGGGTTCTTCATAGATCCACTCCAAATTTAAATATTTCTTGAGCTTTAAAAATAGATCTTTTGATTGAATTGGTTTGGGAGTGAAGTCCGTACAGCCAGCAGTCAAGCTTTCTTGCAGATCGTCATCAAAGCTGCTTGCCGAGCAAGCAATGATTGGCACAGAGGCAAATCCCTCTTGCTGACGAAGCCGACGCGCCATCTCAAAACCATCCAAAACTGGCATGACCAGATCGAGCAAGATTAAATCTGGACGATTGGCGATCGCCTGTGCCAAGCCTTCTTGACCATCCTTAGCCTCAAACAATTCAAAGCCGATGTTTCGGAGCAAGTTAACCAAAAATGAGCGGTTGTCCGAGCGATCGTCTACAACCAAAATTTTCATTGGAGCCCCTTGATAGCCTGTAATTATTCGATTGGATTGAAATCGATTATTCGCCCAACCCGATGCCAGAGGAAATTCCAGATCGATCCAGAAGGTACTTCCTTCACCTAAACGGCTACTAACTTGAATGGTACTACCCATCAATTGCACGATTTTTTGGCTGATTGCTAAGCCCAGCCCCGTACCTTCAGATTGCTTCTTTTGATCTCCCACTTGTTGAAATGGAGAGAAGAGCTTAGTTAAGTTTTCGTCACTGATGCCTACTCCCGTGTCTTCGACTTGAAAACGCACTGTCGCGAAGGATTGGGTTAAGTCTCCATTGCTTGGAGATGATGACCTCGTTCCCACTAAGGATACCTTCATGGTTACTCCTCCCACATCGGTAAACTTCATGGCATTGCTGAGTAAATTGAGGAGAACCTGTCGTAGCCTCTTTTCATCGGAGCGAATGCCTATAGGAATATTGGGGCTAATCTGCACCAAAAAACTTATGTCTTTCTGGGAAGCTCTGACGGTGAAAATTTCGGTCACATCTTCTAAAAAAGCAGGCAGTGGCAAATCGGATATCTCCAATTCAATTTTTCCCGCCTCAACCTTAGCCAGATTTAGGACATCATCGATTAATGTCAGTAGGTGATCGCCACATCTCTGGATCACCTTAATCCCTTTTTGCCCATCTGTGTCGAGAGATTTAGATCTTTGCAAGATTTGCGCATAGCCAAGGATGCCATTGAGGGGCGTTCTCAACTCGTGACTCATATTTGCCAAAAATTCACTCTTAGCGCGATTAGCTTTGTCAGCAGCTTGTTTTGCTAATTCAAGGTCGTGGGTGCGTTCTTCAACTTTAACTTCCAAGTTTTTGGAGTAATCGAGGAGTTGATTGTTAAGGATTTCCAACTGTTGATTGGTTAATTCCAACTTTTGTTGCTTATAAGCATTGGTAATGGCGATCGCACTCATAATAAAAGCGCATAAAGGTGGCATGATCGGCACTAAAAGCCCATTCAGAAAACACAAGTAGCTCAAGCCAAATAACAAGCCAATCGATACGAAAGCCCCCCAAACCGCTCGTTCGCCTAAAATCCGCCCTTTGTCTTCGGCAATGCTAATCAAAATCCAAATCCCCCCAGTCCCCAGCATTGCCCAAACCACGATCCAGATTCCCTGCTCGATACTAGACCAACTATGAAGCCCTAATCGACCATCCTTCGCCGAACGAATGAGCTGACTGGCTATATTAGCGTGAACTACAACTCCTGGCGTACTTTTAGTTTGGGCGAGATTATCATAGGGGGTTGCAAAGAAATCATTAGTGCTAGGAGCCGTAGAACCAATTAGCACAATCCGATCGCGAATCAGATTGTCGGGAATCCTTCCTGCTAACACTTCGCGCATAGAAATAGTGGGAAAAGATGATAGCGAACCTCTCCAATTCAGGAGGATCTGATAGCCGCCTAAGTCTTCATTGCTATAGCCTCCTTCCCTATCTCTCATCGGTAGGAAAATGGTTTTCCCCAACCGAAATTTTTGCTGAGTCGCATCTACAGGCTCTAAGGTGATTTTCTCTGATTCTAGGTACTTTAGAGCCACTTGGGTGGCTAGCCCCGACTTAATCGTTTTGTTATCTCGTTGGTCTTCCGCCGTGAGCAGAGCCCGACGCACTTTCTGATCGCCATCTAAGACCAAATCGGCAAGCCCTACCTGTTCTTTTTGTTTTAACACCGCTGGCGGATCGACACGATCTCCAGTCATTTTCTCGACCCCAATCAGGGTCGGCGTAGTTTGAAAGATTTGCAGGATCTCTTGATGCCCTGGCTCCTCTGGCAAATTGCGATAGATATCCATCCCAATCACTCGAGGATTTTGCGATCGCAAATTTTCGATTACCTTCGCTAATATGCGATCGGGCACGGGCCAATTGCCTGCGGTTTTGATATCGGTTTCGTCGATCGTCACGATCACGATATTATTTTCGACGGACTCCCCAGGTCGCCATTGAAAAAACCTATCCCGAATCGCCCATTCGAGTAAATTAAAAACACCGAGCAAGTTGCCAGCAATGACAATAGCTGAAATGCTGGAACCTATAATTAAGACTCGTTTAGAGTTGCCGATAAATTTTTTGAGCCCTAATCTCATACTTACCTGTTTTTGATTTTTGAGTAGCCTAGCTCTTAATAAGTATCTCAACATAATTAAAATCCAGACCTCGAACCTGCGGCGCACGCTGCGCTTACGCCGCAGGTTCGAGGGTTTTATATTTAATTAAGCCCACTTACTTATGAAGAAGAAAGATGATAATTTATAACCATCTTTCTCCATTTTCTATAGAAATCTTGGCTTCATCAAAAGTTTGATTTTATTTTGTGATAGCCAAGCTGGTAAGTTGAGACAGTTGAACGGAGTCCAAAAGCTCTTTCCATTCCTTGGCAAGCAATTGATCGTTTGGCTGAGCCGTCCGCAAAGAAGACAGGATTGAGGCACTATCGTACCAAACTCCGTTAGCTGCCAAAATCGATGATTGCTGTAGAGATGTTTTGCCCTCTAAAGATTTAGCGAGATCGGCACTAGGCGTAATTCGCTTAATCCAACCATCAACAAAGGGACTGTTAGGGGTCAAGTTGCTTTCAAGTTTGAGAGCAAAAAACCACTGATAGTTTTTGTTAACTTCCAGAGCAGGGGCGTTCTCAGGCAACTGGATTGCCACAATCCCCTCTTTTCCTGACACTGGCACAGACATCTGATAAACCGTTTGCTTTGATTCATCCTTCAGACTAAAGACTGCCTCTTGAGCAGCACTAGCTGGGAGGTAAACCAAAATCGCAGGATGGGCAGATAAGGTTGTGCCATAGAAGGTTTGAGGTAGGACTGCCGCCATGAAAACAGGGCGATCGGCAATCAAATAAGAGCCGTAGGCATTGGTGCGAGAGGCTCCACCTGCTGTGCCAATGGGAGCAGAACTGCTAGGAGGAGGCGTAAAAGAGCTTCTAGATGCCCCACCAGCAGTTTGAGTTGGTGCAGAACTGGTAACAGGAGGTACAAAAGTACCGCGAGATGCTCCACCAGTAGTTTGAGTTGGTGCAGAACTGGTAGCAGGAGGTACAAA
>NZ_LIRE01000207.1 GCF_001402795.1 Pseudanabaena sp. 'Roaring Creek' | reverse complement strand
ATGGTTAATTTTGGCTGCTGCCGACTTACCATTTTTAGTGATTTGTTCTAGTTTTTGGCGTTCTTCTTCGGTTAATGTCACTTTGTATCGTTTTGCTGACATACCTTTTTCCTTACTATTTTCTGTCCCTTTATTTTACCCGCCAAATTATCTTTGACTGTCTACTAGGAACCCAAGAAAATAATGGCGGCGCGAAGCGCCGTCATTATTTTCTTTAAGCTTAAGAACCAAGCTTGCGTATATTTGCCAGTTCTACCGCTAAGGCGATCGCTTCGATCGTGCTGGCGGGATCGGCGATGCCCTTGCCAGCGATATCAAAGGCAGTACCGTGATCGGGTGATGTCCTCACAAAGGGCAATCCGATTGTGGTATTCACCGCCCGATCAAAGGCTAAAAGCTTGACGGGAATTAAACCCTGATCGTGATACATCGCCAGATAAGCGTCATAACCAAGGTCAGTGCGATCGCGATCGTGCCAAGCTTTGGCAGGATTGAGCCACATGGTATCGGGAGGAATGGGGTTGCTAAGTTGGACGTTGGGGTGTTGTTGGCGATAGCGATCGATCGCAGGTTGCAACCATTCCAGCTCCTCCCGTCCCAGTTGCCCCTGTTCACCACTATGGGGATTGATCCCCGCGATCGCAATGCGCGGGTTAGCGATCCCAAAGTCCTGCCATAGAGATCGCCTTAATAGTTCTAATTTTTGCTCGATCAGTTGGGGGGTGAGCCTCTGCGTGACTTCTTGTAAAGGAATATGTACTGTGGCTAGCAAAGTCCTCAATACCCAGTCGGTATGGGGAGACTTGCCCACAAACAGCATACCAAAATCATCAACTTGGCTACGCTCAGCAAGTAGTTCTGTTTGCCCAGCATAGTGATGCCCCGCTTGTTTCCATGCTGACTTGGCGATCGGGGCGGTGACGATCGCATCAAAATCCCCCGCCAAGGTTGCCGAGATCGCCGCATCTAGATAAGCAAAACTTGCTGCCCCACTTGTCCGATTACCGATCCCCAAGGCAATATCGCCATCGGTGCAAATATCAACGATCTCTAAGCGAGAGGGGTCAGCAAGCGGCAGATTGCTATGATTTATTAACAAATTATAGTTTTCTTGCAAGTAACGGCGATCGCCAAAGATCGTGAATGTAGCCTCTAAACTACATAAATCACGGTCTAAAGTACGTCCTAGAGAGCCATCTAAATTTGGCTCTACAGAAACATCTAAATGGCGAGAGGCAAGAGACTTTAGAATGATTTCCGTACCAATTCCTGCGGGATCGCCTATAGTGAGAGCTATTCGCGCTCTAGAGCTAGAATGAGATTTTGCTACAGAGCTTATATGGGAATTCCGCAGAGTATTCATTAAGTCAATTAAGTAATTCTCCAAAATTTTAATACACGCGATAAGATCGTGATCCGCCGTTAGCCCTCTTGACCACCACCAACGATGTCAGTTGATATTTCCTTAGAAACCCTCTGGAATCAAGTCCTCGAACTGCTTGAAAGCCAACTTAGCCGTCCTACCTATGAAGGATGGATCAAGACAGTTGTGGCGGATGGGCTTACGGCCGATCGCTTAACAATTCGTACGCCCTCTCTTTTTGCCAAAAATTGGCTGCATAAGTATTATTTTCAGAATATTACCGATGCGGTTACCGAGATCCTTGGTTATCCTGTCGAAATTCATATCGTCGCGGCTCCTAGTAGCGATCCGCCGACGGGACAACCCGAACTCAATCTAAATCTTGACGGTAGAAATGAAGTTAGTCAGGATGGGATGCTTGAAACAGCGATCGCCGCTGAGGCTGTGCAAGCCATGGCAGCCGCCATTCCCGCACCGCCCCTTGACAATGGTCAGAGTAATTCTCAGGCAGAGAGTAATGGCAATGCACCGCGTCCTAGCAACCTCAACCGCAAGTATAATTTCAATCGTTTTGTAGTTGGCTCCACCAATCGGATGGCTCATGCGGCAGCTCTGGCTGTATCTGAAGCGCCTGGGCGTGAGTTTAATCCCTTGTTTTTATGTGGTGGCGTAGGTTTAGGCAAGACCCATTTGATGCAAGCGATCGCCCATTACCGTCTGGAAATCGATCCAAAAGCTAGAATTGCCTATGTATCGACGGAGCAGTTCACGAACGATCTGATCTCGGCAATTCGTAAAGATAGTATGCAGAGATTTCGGGAGCTATATCGGGAGATCGATATGTTGATCGTCGATGATATTCAATTTATTGAAGGCAAGGAATACACCCAAGAGGAGTTTTTCCATACTTTTAATACGCTCTATGAAACGGGCAAACAAATTGTATTAGCGAGCGATCGCCCTCCTGCCCAGATTCCCCGTTTACAAGAGCGTCTTTGCTCGCGCTTTTCAATGGGCTTGATTGCCGATATCCAAGTTCCCGATCTGGAAACCCGCATGGCAATTTTGCAAAAGAAAGCCGAATATGACAACCTCAAAATTCCCGCCGATGTCCTCCATTACATCGCCGCCAGCTACACTTCCAATATTCGCGAATTGGAAGGAGCCTTGGTGCGAACCGTTGCCTATATTTCGATTTCAGGGCTGCCCATGACGGTGGAAAATGTCGCACCCGTGCTGAATCCCCCTAAAGAGCCTGTGGAAGTTTCGGCGGAGATGGTTTTAAGTGTGGTTACCGAAACCCTAAATATCGATCTAGCCGATCTGCTGGGCAATTCTCGCCGCCGCGAAATTAGTCAAGCCCGTCAATACGTGATGTATCTGATGCGCCAACATACGAATCTCAGCTTGCCCAAAATTGGCGAGGCAGTTGGTGGTAAAGACCATACTACGGTCATGTATAGCTGCGAAAAAGTTGCCCAATTGCAGTCCACTGATGGGGATATTGCTCAGTTATTACGCCAATTAAGCGATCGCATTTACCTAGTTGCCCAAACTAAAAATTAGGGAGAATTCATAGCGACTCAAAAGGCAAAAGATGAGTAGCAGGGCTTCGCGCTGCTACTCATCTTTTCGGTTTTCTGCTCTAAGCAAAACTTACGTTGCTACAATACATGTACAAAAAATTTACCTGTCTTGATTAGTTCAAAATTAGTTCAAACTTTTATGGCTAGCCTTCCTTCTCTTACTGGTGCTGAAATTCGGTCAAAATTCCTCAGGTTCTTTGAGGAGCGCGATCATAAGGTATTGCCTAGTGCCTCGCTCGTCCCTGCCGACCCGACGGTATTACTGACGATCGCGGGAATGCTACCATTTAAGCCAATTTTTTTAGGACAGCAGGAGGCGGAAGTCCCTCGTGCTACGACATCTCAGAAATGTATTCGGACAAATGATATTGAAAATGTCGGCAGAACGGCACGTCACCATACATTTTTTGAAATGTTAGGCAATTTCAGCTTTGGCGATTACTTCAAAAAAGAAGCGATCGCTTGGGGATGGGAATTAGTCACGAAAGTATTTCAATTACCGCCCGATCGCCTAGTGGTAAGTGTCTATCACACCGATGAGGATGCTTTTGCGATTTGGCGAGATGCGATCGGTATTCCCGCCCATCGGATTCAGCGGATGGGTGACGATAACTTCTGGGCATCGGGGGCGACGGGTCCCTGTGGTCCATGTTCCGAAATCTATTTTGATTTTCATCCTGAATTGGGCGATGATGCGATTGATTTAGAAGATGATTCGCGATTTCTAGAGATTTATAACCTCGTATTCATGGAATTAAATCGCGAAGCCGATGGCAGTCTCACCAAACTCAAAAAGCAAAATATTGATACGGGCTTGGGATTGGAACGGATGGCTCAGGTATTGCAAGGCGTTCCCAATAACTACGAAACGGATTTAATCTTTCCAATTGTCAAAAAAGCTGCCGATCTGGCAGGGCTCGATTATCACCAGAGCGATGAAAAGGTAAAGACTTCGCTGAAGGTGATCGGCGATCACGTGCGTTCGGTCGTCCATATGATTGCTGATGGTATTAATGCTTCCAATGTCGGGCGTGGCTATGTCATGCGTCGTCTATTGCGGCGTGTGGTGCGGCATGGACGCTTGATTGGCATTTCTGGAACCTTTGCCTCGGAAGTAGCAGAAGTGGCGATCGCTCTTTCGGAATCAGTCTATCCCAACACCCGTGAAAGGGAAAAAGTCATTAAAGACGAAATTCAAATAGAGGAAACTCGTTTCTTACAAACCCTAGAGAGAGGCGAAAAATTACTGGTAGAAATCCTCGAAAAAGCTGCATCGCAATCGAGTAAGACGATCTCAGGTGTAGATGCTTTCACGCTCTATGACACCTACGGATTTCCGCTTGAACTGACCCAAGAAATTGCGGAAGAAGAAGGTTTTGTCGTCGATGCGGCAGGATTTGAGGCGGAAATGAAGAAGCAACAGGAGCGATCGCAAGCCGCCCATGAAGACATCGATCTGATGGCAAAGGATAGCTGGGTAAATATTGCCAAGGAAATTGGGAAAACGGAATTTCTCGGTTACAAGGAACTGGGCAGTTCCGCTCAGGTGAAAAAGATTCTGGTTAATGGAGAATCCGTAAAAACGGCGATCGCAGGTAATAAAGTCCAAATCGTCTTAGATCGTACTCCTTTTTATGCCGAGTCAGGCGGACAGGTGGGAGATAAGGGCTATCTCGCCATTGGTGAAGCGATCGCCCAGATTAGTGATGTCCAGAAACAAGCCGATTTATTCGTTCACATCGGACAGATAGAACGGGGTGAAATTACGGTCGGGGATAATGTTAACGCGCAAATAGCCCTATCCGATCGTCGCCGCATCCAAGCACATCATACCGCCACCCACCTATTACAAGCCGCTCTCAAAAAGATCGTCGATCCTAATGTTTCCCAAGCTGGGTCTTTGGTTGATGGCGATCGCCTCCGTTTTGACTTCAATCTCAATCGAGCCGTGACTGCTGCCGAAATTCAGCAAATCGAGTTGCAAATCAATAACTGGATTGCCGAAGCCCATGATTCGGTAATTGAAGTGATGCCAATTGCTCAAGCCAAGGCTAAGGGAGCGATCGCCATGTTTGGCGAAAAATATGGAGCCGAAGTTCGCGTCATGGATATTCCTAACGTATCAATGGAACTTTGCGGCGGCACTCATGTAAAAAATACTAGCGAAATTGGTTTATTTAAAATCATTTCGGAAGCTGGTGTTGCCTCTGGGGTAAGGCGGATCGAAGCGATCGCAGGTCAAGCAGTCCTCGAATATTTAACCGTCCGCGACAATATCGCCAAGGATTTAAGCGATCGCTTCAAGATTAAACCTGAAGAAATTAGCGATCGGATTACAGGGCTGCAACAGGAGCTTAAAACTGCCCACAAAGAGGTGGAAACTCTCAAACAAGAATTAGCCCTCGTCAAAGCTGACACCCTCATCCATGAAGCCGAAGCGGTGGGTTCCTTTAAGATCCTAGTCGCGCAACTTCCCGATATCGAAGCAGAAGCTCTGAAAGCTGCTGCCGAAAAACTAGCGGCAAAGTTAGGACATAGTGCGGTCGTCCTTGGGTCTTTTAGCCCAGATGGGAAGGTGACATTGGTTGCCTGCTTTAGTAAAGAGGTTATAGCGAAAGGACTGCAAGCGGGTAAATTTGTCGGCGCGATCGCGAAAATCTGCGGCGGCGGCGGCGGCGGTCGTCCCAACCTCGCCCAAGCTGGTGGCAAGGATGCAAGTAAGTTACCAGAAGCACTTGAAGCGGCTGAAACTCAATTAAGACAAGTTCTGAGCAATTCTTAGTTTTTAGTTTTTGGTTTTTGGTTTTTAGTTTTTTCTATGTTTTATAGCTGTCGCCACGTTATAGAACAAAAAATCGAAAGGGTGATTGGCGGCGCGAAGCACCGCCAATCACCCTTTCGATTTTCCCAACTGATTTTGTAGAGTTTAATAACTTTAATAACTATGCTGACGAATATCAAAATGTTAATGGCAGCTTGTAAAAAGTTGTCCTTTGACTATGAGATCTTGCATCCCAATCAGAATTTAGTCAAAGTTAAACTGCGCGATCGCGCAGTTTACTTCACTAACTATGCAACACCATTGACTCCTCAATCTGTTGCCGAAATTTTTAAAGATAAACAGTATTTTTATCAAGTTTTCCAAGATGTGGTGAAGATGCCGCGCACTATGTCTTATATTTCTCCCTATTGCGATGAGAAATATAAAGAGTATTTACAATTTTCTTCCATTGACGAAATCCTGACGGAAATCGAGAAACATTTTGAGTTGCCACTCATTTTAAAAAGAAATCGGGGTTCGGGGGGAAGCAATGTTTTCAAATGCCACGATCCGCAGCAAATGAGAAATGCTTTAAATATCATCTTTAATATTAATTCTAAGAGTTATGACTATGTTGCCCTTGCTCAAGAGCCGATCCATATTGTGAAAGAATATCGCTCTGTCTGTCTCAATAGCGAACAGATAATTTTGTATGACAAGGATTTTTCGCAGGCGGAGTTTACGGGCAATCTCAGCCCTTTGCATTGGGAGGGCGCGATCGCCAAGAACGTAAACGACCCAGAAACTTTAGAGGCGATCGCTAAGTTTATTCAACCTATTTTCCAGAAAATGCCGATCGCCTATGTTGGGCTAGATGTGGCGCTAGACGATCAGGGTAAGTACTGGTTAATTGAAGCAAATTCCCATCCTAACTTTGATATCTTCATTCGCGACAATGGAGAAGATGCGATCGTGAATCTTTTTGAAAGGATTTTAAAGTATTTAAGCACACCAGCATAGTTATCGCTGCCGCCAACTGTATCACCCCAAAATAGTGTTACCGTGCGGAGCACGGTAACACTATTTTGGGGCTTATTTTCTGTCCTAACAAAACTGGCGATATCTATAGCTACAGTCACTTGACTTAGGACAAATCAAACCCCAAGAATTGATTGGCGGCGCGAAGCGCCGCCAATCAATTCTTGGGGTTTATGTCCTATT
>NZ_LIRE01000206.1 GCF_001402795.1 Pseudanabaena sp. 'Roaring Creek' | reverse complement strand
TATAGATAATTCAAATAAAAACTACAGCTTCGACTTCGCTCAGCTAGCTTACACCGAGGGCTGAGCGAAGTCGAAGCCCGTCTACAAGTTATTTAAAACAACTATAATAAATTGTTTAAGCATCAGAATGTAGGATGGGTTAGCGATAGCGTAACCCATCATCTCTGCCAAATTGATGCGTCACGTTGCTAAACCCAGTAAGGTTTTGAGATTCCCAAAATGGCAACGCCATTTTGGAAATTGGTATAAATCGCCAATTCACTAATTCTAAGGACGAAATGCAAGAATCTCGATCCGATTGCCCGCAGGGTCGCGCAGATAAAAGCGATCGCAGTTTGCAAGGGGTTGGCGATCGGGAATAATCTCGACCTTTAGATTTTGCAAATGTTGGCGAAAAGTTTCCAGATTCTCCACTTCAAAAGCAATATGTCGCCTAGATTGAGCATTATGAATTTCATTCTCCGTCGCAATATGCACCTGAGTATGACCCAGTTGATACCACGCACCCGCGGCTGGTAGTGATGCTGGTTTGGGAATCTCAGCTAATCCTAAAGCTTGACCATAGAAAAAGAGCATCGCCTTTTCTAAATCAGGAGTAGAAGTAACTTGAATATGATCGATCGCTTTAAGCCACATATTTTTTCTCCTAGGCAAATGAAAATATTGATAAGACAGGCACAAAGCACCTGTCTCATCAAATAAATCAAACTTCAGAAGCTTGGACTTCTGTTAATTCCGAATCGGGTTCGCGATAATCCGCTAATGCTCCGAGATTCTTGAGACTGGGAAATAGCCACAGGGTTGCCAATACGACAGCGATCGTGCCTATGCCGCCACCAACTACGGAAAGAATAGGACCAAAAGCCGCTGCCGCTAAACCTGACTCAAAGCCACCTAATTCATTAGAGGCGCTAATAAAAACGCTATTTACGGCAGCTACTCTGCCGCGCAAATGTTCGGGAGTGCGAATCTGCACGAGGGTATGGCGAATGACAACGCTGATCATATCGAGCGCTCCGCTGAAGAAAAGCATCAACAAGGAAAGCCAAAACCAACGGGACAAGCCAAATACAATCGTGACGATCCCAAAGCCAACCACCGACCAGAGCATCGCCAAGCCCGATCGCTTAAATGGTGGTAAATGGGCGATCGCTACTGCCATGATCAACGAACCGATCGAAGGTGCAGCTTGGAGAAATCCTAGTTCTAAAGCGCCAACATGGAGAATATCTTTGGCGAAAATCGGTAAGAGCGCCGTTGCACCGCCTAGCAAAACGGCAAAGAGGTCTAGGGAAATGGAACCGAGGATAACTTGATTGTGCCAAACAAATTTAAATCCTGCGGATAGTGCTTTGAGAGAGATTGGCTCAGAAGCGTAAGTGACAGGACGTTTGGGAATAGTTGCTACTGCCACAAAACAAAGGAAAGCGGCAAGAGCCGCAAATAGATAGACCCCTGTAGCCTTGCCGAGAACCGCGATCGCTAAGCCGCCAAGGGCTGGTCCTGCAACTGCCGCAAGATGAAAACTACTGCTATTCCATGTGGCAGCATTGGCAAACATTTCAATGGGGATGAGCTGCCAGATAAAGGCATCACTGGAGGGTTTGAGAAAGGCGCGACCGATGCCAATCAAGGCGAGGAGGACATAGACCCACGCAATGGAACCCTTTCCATAGGAAATTGCCGTAAGTCCAAGGGAGCATAGAATCGATAGAAAAATGGCAAAGAGAATCGTGTTTTTGCGATCGTGGCGATCGGCGACATGCCCCGCCAAAAGGGTTAACAAAATCATCGGTGTGACTTGGGCTAAACCAACACCCCCTAAGGCTAGAGCCGAACCCGTGCGATCGTAAATCTCCCAACCAAGGGCAATGGTTTGCATTTGGAAGGAAGTGAAAATAAGGATACGCCCGATCGCAAAAAGTCGAAAATCGCGAATTTTTAAAGCCGCGAAGGGATCGGCAGGATTGGGGTGATTATGGTGAATTTCTGAAGATTTGGGATGGGAGTTGTGCGGATGAGGACTCATGATTTGTATGCTTATTCGTAAAGACAACCGCTTTACGGTGTGGATTTTGATTCAAAAACTTGGTAGAGAATCGCTAAACTGTCGTCAATTTTGGCGATCTGTTCTTCGCTCAAGGAGTCGAGTAGATCGGCAATATAAGCGCGGGTGAGATCTCTAGCTGCATCGAGATGATCTTTTCCTTCCGTAGTCAATTTCAAGGAAACGCGACGACGTTCCGAGGGATGATCGCACCGATGGACGAAGTTACGCTGTACCAGACGTTCTGTATTTGCCGAAGCCGTGGCACAGGTTACGCCTAAATGTTCGGAAAGTTCTGCTAATGAAGCCCCAGGATTACGATCTAAAAAAGCCAGTGTCCGAAATTGGGGAACTGATAATTCTGTTGCCTTGCGATCGCGCATATCTGCTCGAATAAATCGCATCACCAAAGGAATTGTTTCCATCACCTTGGCTGCACATTGTTTTGATAGCGTGGAGTCAAGCTCTTGGACAATTGATTCTGAAGATTTTTGGCGAGTAGATTTTGGCGATCCCATTAGACAATTAACCTATTTTATAGTCAAAGTCATTCTATCGTCTTATATTCCCACTTTACGATACAGGCGACCGCCCACAAGGGTCAGGACAATTAGGACTGACAGCAAGATAAATGCGTCAAATCCATAGCCATAAAGACTTGTGCCATTACTTAGCATTACGCCACGCAGGGCATCAACCTCGTAGGTAAGGGGATTGATATGGGAAACGACTTGCAACCAAGGAGGCATGATCTCAATAGGGTAAATCGCATTACTAGCAAAGAATAAAGGCATTGTCATCAGTTGCCCCATGCCATTAAAGCCTTCGCGGGATTTAACTATACAAGCAACGATAATTGAAAAAATCGAGAAGCAAGCTGCTCCGAGAAATACTATTAGCAGTACGCCGAGCATGGCGATCGCGCCAAAGTTAAGCTGTACGCCCAAAACAAAAGATAGCGTGTAAATCACAAAGACCTGTGATAAACAGCGTACACCTGAGGCTAGCCCTTTACCCAAAACGATGGAGGCGCGAGGGGTGGGACTAACTAGAAATTTTTGGGCTAATCCTAAATCTCTTTCCCAAATGAGGGACATGCCACCGCTAAATATTGAGACAAAGAGAACGCTCTGCGCGAGGATCCCTGCCGCCATAAAATCCAGATAGGGCAATCCATTAGTAGGGATACCGCGAATTCTGGTGAAAACTTGACCGAAGATGAGCAACCACAGGACGGGCTGTACGGCACGTACGATTAAGTCCGTGGGATCGTGGCGCAATTTGCGAACTTCGAGTTCGGTAATTACTAAGGTCTTATTAAGAAATTCAGCGATCGCTTGCCAAGGGTTTCTTCTCCGCGAGCGTCTTGAACCTGAAAAACTATCCCAATCGTTGAGCCGTGCGTCGATTTCGAGATGTTTCACGATAACTTCCTCCTCCTGTTGTCATTTGATTGCCCGTGTAATGGATGAATACATCATCTAAGGTGGCTCTTTCTCGATCTAGTTTTCGATCGAGATTTGCCTTGAGTTCGCTCGGAACGCCCGTCACTACGACTTTGCCCACTTGCATGATCGCTACGCGATCGCACAAACTATCCGCTTCCTCTAAGAAATGTGTGGTCAAAATAATCGTCGTTCCGTAGTTCTCGCGTAGCTGCTGTACTAAAGCCCAGACATAACTCCGCGCAAGGGGATCCAAGCCCACTGTCGGCTCATCCAGAAATAAAACTTGCGGCTGATGTAACATTGACTGAGCGACTTCTAATCGCCGAATCATTCCGCCTGAATATTGACGCACAAGCCGATGTGCCGCTTCGGTTAATCCCATAAATTCCAATACATCATTAATGCGCGATGCGCGGTATTTGTGGGGAATGTCATAGAGCTTGGAAAAAATTAGCAGATTCTCATAGGCTGTGAGGCTGCCATCCGCAGAGAGAGACTGCGGTACATAACCGATCGCTCGACGAATTTCCGATGGTTGATGGATTATGTCCAAACCCGCGATCGTCGCACTTCCCGAACTTGGGGGCAAGAGTGTCGTCAGCATTTTGATCGTGGTACTTTTGCCCGCGCCGTTGGGACCTAGTAAGCCAAAGATTTCGCCTGCTTTGACTTGAAGATTTATGCTGTCCACCACCCGTCTTTGCCCGAAATCCCGCGTCAGCGATCGGGTCTCGATCATCACATCGCGATCTTGATGCTCTTGATTGGGATCTAGCGAATGCTCACTAGCGTAATCAGCATTTTCATGCAATTTAACCATAGTTAAATCTGCTCCTTAAAAGTAAAGGAATAAAATAATTAGACAATCTAACTATTTAAACTAAATATTAGGTTATCTAACTATTGCTTAAATTGCAACCCCAAAAATAATGTCAGTTTGGGTTAAACTGGCAAATTTTATAGCTGCCGCCAGTTTTGTTAGGACAAAATCAAAACCCCAAAGAGAGTTGCCGCGCGGAGCGCGGCAACTCTCTTTGGGGTTTTAT
>NZ_LIRE01000021.1 GCF_001402795.1 Pseudanabaena sp. 'Roaring Creek' | reverse complement strand
ATAGGTAAGGATGGGCGGCGCGAAGCGCCGCCCATCCTTACCACCTAAATTCTTGAGATAACTGGTATTGCCAAGAATAAGACTGTAAATTAAATTTTTTAACGAGGAGTTCTATAAGGGTGACTGGCTCTAAAAACGATCGCATTCATGCCCATAGTCGATTACACCGATCGCCACAATATCAAAAATCGGGGAGACAGCAAGCCTTTGCATGGCAATCGGCTCTATATCGAGGCGGGGATATTTTATTTGCAACTTGTGTGGGGTTAATTTGTGCAGTGCCACCCTGCTATATGCAGACAGATTTTCAAGCTCCTCTCGAAGCCGCCGAACTCAAACTAGCACAGGCGGTTGTGCCAATATCACCTCGCGCAGTTAATCCCCTTACTGTCGATCTAACTGACGATCTGTTGGAGAGCGATCGCCCTAATCTCCTCCAAGCGATCGACTATAGCATCCAATATATCCGCACCCCATCGGCTGCTAACCGCTACCCTGTGGCGGGAATTAGTCAAGATCTGATGGAGCGGAGCTTAGTCAGGTTTCGTCGCCTCGTACAGGTATCGCGTACTGCTAAGGATCTACAACAGGCCGTAAGTCGCGAATTTGATCTCTATCAGTCGGTCGGGCGTGATGGAAGTGGTAGCGTTCAGTTCACGGGCTATTATGAAGCCGTATACAAGGCTAGCCGTACGCGCAATGCTGAGTATCAATATCCTCTTTATCGCTTACCCCCCGACTTTGACCAATGGCAGTCGCCCCATCCCACCCGTGCGATGCTCGAGGGTAGCAAGCAATTAGCGGGGTTAGAAATTGCATGGTTAAGCGATCGCTTTCAGGCTTTTTTGGTTCACGTTCAAGGTTCCGCCAGATTTGAATTACCCGATGGAAATTTATTAACCGTTGGCTATGCTGGCAAAACCGATCAGCCCTATCGTTCCGTTGGGGCAGAGCTAGTCAGAGATGGAAAAATGCGCCTTGAGGATGTGACTCTGCAAACCCTGATCGCATATTTTCAAAAAAATCCGCAAGACTTGGTCATGTATCTCAATCGTAATCCCAGCTTTGTCTTCTTTCGGGAAACGAATGGAAGACCAGCGACGGGTAGTCTCGGCTTGCCTGTAAGTGCCGAGCGATCGATCGCGACAGACAAAAAGATCTTCCCATCGGGAGGACTTGCCCTGATCCGCACCACAATTCCCTTGGAAAATCCCATGACGGGTAAACTGGAATTGCGCCAAACTCAACGGTTTGTTCTCGATCAAGATACTGGTGGCGCAATTCGTGGGGCGGGACGAGTCGATATATTTATGGGAACAGGCGATCGCGCCAAGCAAAGAGCAGGGCTAATAAAAGACGATGGAGAATTATATTATCTCGTGCTAAAGCAATAGCCTCCCGCAACTAATTTAGAATTGCTATATCGCAACTTATAGACAGAAATAGACAGAGAATAGACAGAAAAAAGTTATGCCTCAAGTCAATCCTTTTACGATCAGAATGCAAATTACGCGAATGTTCGAGCAAGGTCAATCGCTATTTGCAGACCTAAAAGTCCAAGACTGGCTCAAAGAACGCAATCATAATCCCAAAGACTATATGATTCGCTTCCATCGCAAAATGGCGGCTGTTGGCTCAAATTCTTCTGTAGTAGTAGAGATAGAACTTACCCGCAAGGATGGACAACCCGTTGATGAATGGTTATTGCAAGAGGTCAATCGCCAAAGCTAACGTTATTGCAGTTTTCATTTTGCCTACGGCAAAATGAAAACTCAAAACCCTTACTATGACTATTTTTTGTTTTCAAATGAGTATGCATTCATTTGAAAACAAAAAATAGTTTTTTTAGATTTTGCGCTTCATGACCACGAGAGTTATGTCGTCATATACTTTGCTAGAACCGATAAATTCGCGGATATCAGTTATCACAGCCTCTCTAATTTGATCGACAGAATTTCGGTGGAATTTACCGATCGTATGAATCAATCTATCAAGTCCATACAACTCCTTAGTACTATTCTCCGCTTCCGTAATACCGTCAGTATATAAAACAACTACATCGCCTAGATTTAAATTTATAGCGGTCTCAAAAATAAATTCAGAGATTTCATCGGTTAAGCCAATGGGAAATCCTAAGGCATCTGTATCAATTATCTCTACGTCTCCACTATCTCGAATCACGATTACACTTTCATGTTGTCCGCTCAAATGCAGTACGTGATCGTGGTAATCAATCAGAATTAGACTCAAACTCTTCTCGCAATTCATACGCTGAAGATTTTCATAAATAGTATGATTGATCGTAGATAAAAAATTGACGGGATTCTTTTCTCCATTAATGAGCAAGGTTCGGATCGCCGTTTGCAACATGATCATGATTACTCCGCTTTCTAAACCATGACCCGTAACATCACCGATCCCTATTTTTATATGTCCATTTTGTTGTAAAACATCGTAATAGTCACCACCCACCTCATCGGCAGGTTCCATAAATCCTACAATATCTAATTCTTTAATAGTATTCAACTCTTTTGTCCTAGGCAGTATCATCTTCTGTAATCGTCGAGTAACTGCCAACTCCGAACTCATTCGATAATTTTCTACGGTTAATTGCTCATTTAAAAATTTGATTTCTCGATTAGCTTCTAATAACTCACTCGTTCTTGTTTGGATAATTTCTTCTAAATCCCGATTGATAAGATCTAGCTGAGTGTAAGCTTTATCCTTAAGAATAACTTGCTCTTGTAATTCCTGCGAATTGCGATTATTTTCTTCCGCAAGTACCAGAACCATTAATGTGGTAATTAAAATTACCCCCATGAATAGTTGGAGGAAGATCAAAGAGTTCATCTCTTGAGAAATCTTATAAAAGCTACCGAACTTATAGGAGGTACTTATAGCAGCAATCATGGCAGTAAATGTAACTGTCAGGGTTGTGATTTTGGAACCAAATCGGAATGCTGACCATAGTAACGGTGGCAACAAAAAATACTCAAGGGGCTGATTTCCGAGGATCGTAAAATAGGATGTTATGCCTAAGATCGACAAACATAAAAACAACTCTTTACTATTAGATCTAAAGCTCCATTTGTTATTAGTAATAGGTGTTATTGTTGATTGCTTACTCCACCATACAAATACCAAAGGTGCGAAGAGTAAGACTCCCATCGCATCTCCAACCCACCATCCCCACGCCACCTTCCAGTAAATATCCCATGTAATTAACCCTGCATAAGATACTATTAGAGTCCCTAATAATGCTTGGAGAATAGTTCCACTAAAGGTAGCTGCAAGAGCAAATCTCACAAAGTTTTTAACGTAACTTAGGAAATTATTCGTCTTGTTGAAAAATAAAATTAATGTGGTAGATGTCAAAGCGCCGATCATAGGTACCAATCCTGCCAGAAGGGCAAACAGAAAGGGAGCCTTAGAGACAAAAAAACTATTTAGGGCTGCCCCCAAAAATATTCCCCAACATCGCGATCGCCCCCTTGCTAACAAAGCTCCTACCGCAATGCCCGCAGGCGGCCAAACTGGGGAGCCTAACTGGGACTGGGGTAGCTGTAGCACCAAGGCACTAATCGCAAGGTAAAGAAATGCAACAATTAAACTGTCAATTAAATTGTCAATCCACCAAGAGGTGACGATCTCTTTTTTGATTTTTACAGGTACTTTCATCTTGAGGTGTCTCCAAGGATCTCCCAGCGCTAATGAGGCAGTTTTTTCACAAAAAAATTAGCTAATGTCAGGGAATCGTAAATATTATGCCCCTCAAACATAAATTATCAGTTAATAAGTGTTCAACATTCCAAAGTTTATGCTTGGATAGGACAGGGGCATTACCCTCCGCCTTAGGGTCAGCAGAACGGCAATAAGACAAAGTAACCATTCAGGAATAATTCTATGCAAACAAATGTTGCTAATCAAACCAGCAATATTACGGTAGAAGACGATCGCACAGGTTTAAGTATCGAAACCCTCAAGCGGGCCTTTGCCGATAATCTGTTCTACATACAAGGCAAACTCGCTATTCTCGCCAATTTTACCGACTATTACATGGCGTTGTCTTATACAACCCGCGATCGCCTGTTGCAACGTTGGCTTCAAACCCTCAAGGTCTACCACGAGCAAGACATCAAGACCGTTTACTATCTCTCCGCCGAATTTCTGATGGGGCGACACCTCGGTAACAGCTTGATCAATCTCGATCTGTACGAATCCATTGAACAAGCGGTCAGAGAGTCAGGGCTGGATCTCACCGAAATCCTAGAGCAAGAACCCGACCCAGGTTTAGGCAATGGTGGACTGGGGCGCTTAGCTGCTTGTTTCCTCGATTCCCTTGCCACCTTAGAAATTCCTGCAATGGGCTATGGCATTCGGTACGAGTTTGGTATTTTCAATCAATCGATTCAGCATGGTTGGCAGGTGGAGATCCCCGACAAATGGCTGCGCTGTGGTAATCCTTGGGAAGTAGTGCGCTACGAGTCCACGGTACAGGTCAAATTTGGCGGTCATACGGAAATTTACAATGACGATCGCGGTCGTCCCCATACCCGTTGGATCCCCAGCTTCACCGTCGAAGGGATTCCCCACGATACCCCAGTGCCTGGGTATCAAACCAATACCGTTAATACCCTCCGTCTTTGGAAAGCTGAAGCAGGCGAAGATTTTAACTTCCAAGCTTTTAACTCTGGCGACTATGACGGTGCGGTAGCGACCAAGATCAAATCGGAAACCATTTCCAAAGTCCTTTACCCCAACGACAATACCCCTCAGGGTCGTCAATTACGCCTAGAGCAACAGTTCTTCTTTGTATCCTGCTCGCTTCAAGACATCATTCGTCGCCACCTTAACAGATACGGTCGTCTGGATAATCTTGCCGATCATGCGGCGGTGCAATTAAATGACACCCACCCCGCGATCAGTATTGCGGAAATGATGCGCTTACTAGTTGACGAACATGGGCTATTCTGGGACGAAGCATGGCGGATTACCCAAAACACGTTTGCTTACACCAATCACACCTTGATGCCTGAAGCTCTAGAAAGATGGGGCGTACCGCTATTTGAGAGTCTTTTGCCTCGCCACTTAGAAATCATCTATGAAATCAACCATCGTTTCATGCAAGATGTGCAGACTTGGTTCCCCGATGATGATGAATTGCTATCACGCCTATCTATTATCGAAGAAGGCGGTGGTAAAAAAGTCCGTATGGCAAACCTTGCAACCATTGGCAGCCATGCTGTAAATGGGGTTGCGGCGTTACATACTGAGCTACTCAAGCAAGATGTATTAAAAGACTTCTACAAGCTATGGCCAGAGAAGTTTAACAACAAGACCAATGGGGTTACTCCTCGCCGTTGGGTATTGCTAGCCAATCCTGCCTTGTCGGGACTCATTACCGAAAAAATCGGCGATACATGGCTGAAGCATTTGGATGAACTCCGTAAGATTGAAGCATTTGTCGACGATCGCGATTTTCGCGATCGCTGGCGACAAATCAAGCAAGCGAACAAGCAAAAACTCGCCGACTACATTCGCTCTCACAATGGTGTCGAAGTTGATGTGAATTCCATCTTCGATATTCAAGTAAAACGGATCCACGAGTACAAGCGCCAACATCTCGATTTGTTGCATATCATTGGGCTATACCTGCGCATTAAACAGAATCCCAATATCGATATCACACCTCGGACGTTTGTTTTTGGCGGTAAGGCTGCCCCTGGCTATTTCATGGCGAAATTAATCATTAAAGCGATTAATGCTGTGGCTGATGTCGTCAATCGCGATCCCGACGTTCATGGCAGAATTAAGGTGGTCTTTTTGGCTAACTTTAGTGCGTCACTCGGACAATTGATTTATCCTGCGGCCGATCTCTCCGAACAAATTTCTACAGCAGGGAAGGAAGCTTCTGGAACT
Organism: Pseudanabaena sp. 'Roaring Creek'; assembly: GCF_001402795.1. Lineage (GTDB taxonomy): Bacteria > Cyanobacteriota > Cyanobacteriia > Pseudanabaenales > Pseudanabaenaceae > Pseudanabaena. The sequence continues at coordinate 1,799 of NZ_LIRE01000021.1, read as the reverse complement.
GGCAACATGAAATTTACGATGAATGGAGCCTTAACGATTGGAACTTTAGATGGAGCCAATATTGAGATTCGCGAAGAAGTTGGGGACGATAACTTCTTCCTCTTCGGTCTTACTGCCTCTGAGGTTGAAGAGATGAAGTCTCAAGGATATAATCCTCGTGACTACTACGACAGCAATGAAGAACTTCGCAATGTACTCGATCGCCTTGCCATGGGATATTTCTCTCCAGGCGAGAGAGACTTGTTCAAGCCTTTAGTCGATTCACTTTTGCATCGTGATGACTATATGTTGTTGGCTGATTATCAAGCCTACGCAGATTGTCAAGCTAAGGTTAGCGAAGCTTATCAGGATGTTGAAAAATGGACGACAATGAGCATTCTCAATGTTGCCCGTTCTGGGAAGTTCTCTTCCGATCGCACGATTAAGGAATATTGTGATGAGATCTGGAATGTGAAACCAGTGAAGGTAGAATTACAACCCTACGATCCCGCTAAGGCAACTATTAATGTCGGTAGTTAACTTTTAGCCCGTTCTTAGAACCGCAAATAATAAAGGCTCGCTAGGCGAGCCTTTATTATTTTTAGAAAATTTTGACTTTATATAATTATGAAAATTGCTTTTTTTAATGCCAAATCTTACGATCGCGATTCTTTCAATCTTGCCAGTGAAAGATTTCAGCATGAAATAGTTTTCTTTGAATGTCACCTCAGTAAAGAGACAATTTCCCTCGCGATCGGCTTTCCTGCAATCTGTATTTTTATTAACGACTATCTTGATGCCGAAATGCTCGAAATTTTGGCTAAAGGCGGTACAAAATTAATTGCTTTACGTTCGGCTGGATTTAACAATGTGGATTTAGCAAGCGCATCAAACTTGGGAATAGCGATCGTCAGAGTTCCTGCCTATTCTCCTTTTGCAGTTGCCGAACATACTGTAGCTTTAATTTTATCGCTCAATCGTAAAGTGCATCGAGCCTATAATCGCGTTCGCGAAGGAAATTTTTCGATTGAAGGATTGCTTGGTTTCGATCTGCATGGCACTACGGTGGGAGTAGTCGGAACGGGAAGAATTGGGGCGATTTTCGCGCAAATTATGAAGGGCTTTGGCTGTACCTTGATCGGCTATGATGCCTATCACAATCCCAGTTGTCTCGATCAAGGCATGACCTATGTTTCTTTACCTGAATTGTTGGCTCAATCTGATATCATCTCGCTCCATTGTCCGCTCACTCCTGATACCTATCATCTAATTGACGATCGCGCGATCGCGCAAATGAAAACTGGCGTAATGTTGATTAATACAAGTCGCGGAGGTTTGATTGATACGCAAGCTGCGATCGATGGATTGAAATCTGGCACCATTGGTTATCTGGGCATAGATGTATACGAACAGGAGTCAGACCTATTTTTTGAAGATCTATCGAATCGGGTAATTCAAGATGATACTTTTCAGCGCCTCCTAACTTTTCCAAATGCGATCGTTACGGGGCATCAGGCATTTTTTACCCGTCAAGCCTTGGCGAATATTGCGGATACCACGCTCTCAAATATCGCAGAATTTGAGCAAAATGGAACTTGTCTCAATGAAGTGAAAGCCGAAAAAGCGATCGCCGCTAAATAAGTTCTAGAATCGCATATTGTTCTTAACGCAGGCAACACGCAAAAATCAATCCTTGGGTTTTCAAACTAGAGTGCTTTGCGCTGTAGTTTTTATAGCCACAGTCACTTGAATTAAGACAAATCAGAACCCAAGAATTAATTGGCGGCGCGAAGCGCCGCCAATTAATTCTTGGGTTTTAT
>NZ_LIRE01000205.1 GCF_001402795.1 Pseudanabaena sp. 'Roaring Creek' | reverse complement strand
GTTTGATTTTTGTCCTAACATTACTGACTATAGCTATAAGTCATGGTTTTATGAATATCCCTAATATGCAAGAACTACCAGATCAATTTCTCACTTTGCAAACACCAAGGTTAATGCTGCGCAAACTACTACTTAGTGATGCCGAAGATATTTTTGCCTATGCAAGCGATCCATTGGTTTCTGCCTATACTCTATGGGATACGCATCATTCGTTGAATGATACCTATCGTTATTTAAACGATATTGCCTTGGAAGTATATCGTTCTGGAAAAGGAATAGACTGGGGAATTGTCGATAAGAAAAGTAATAGACTAATTGGAACTTGCGGGTTATACACCACACCAATACATCGACGAGCGGAAATTGGATATGCTCTAGCAAGGGATTATTGGGGGCAGGGATTAATGACGGAGGTAGCAAAAGCGGCGATCACTTTTGGGTTTCATGTGATGCAATTACTCAGAATTCAAGCCTTTTGTGCCCTAGAGAATATTGGTTCGGCTAGGGTTTTAGAGAAGTCAGGAATGCAGTTTGAAGGGATTTTGCATAATTATATCTTTACCAAAAACCAGCCTTGGGATGTCAAGATGTATGCAATTACGCGATCGCACACATCTTCTTCCTTAGATGTTCTTGATCTACCACTTTAACCACCCCATCCTATTAAGCTATCTAACTTTCTTAAAATCGTAAAGCGGAAAAGATCGGTTATTATAAAATAGTTTATATGACTTTTCTCAACATGGATATTGGTGACTTATTGGAATTTGTTGACGAATCTATGTATGCTAAGTCGGGTAAACATCTTAATGATTTGCAGCGTAAGATTATTAAGGGGGTCTTAGATCGTCAAAAATATGCTGATATTGCAGCTTCCTATAATCTGAGTGAAGGTCATGTTAGAGATGTTAGCTATGAGCTTCTGCAAATGATGTCTAACACTTTTAACGAAACTATTCATAAGGGCAATCTTGAATCTGTATTAGAACGTCAAGGCAGTGTAAATCTTTCATTTGGCGATAGAAGTATTAACAGTCATATCATTGGTTACATAGATCTTGGTTCTAACTAAGATGAAAATAGCGCAGACAAAAATCTATTAGAGAATTCTAATTTTAGTGCTAGCTTGATTAATATCAAAAACACTGTCAAAAAGCTACGAAATCGTGGCTTAAGTGATGAAGAAATTGCAGATGCTTTAGATCTGCCTCCATCGGTGGTTAAAAAACTAGGGTTAAGAGAATGAAAATTAAAGCAATTGTTTATCCTGCTGAAGAAGGTGGTTACTGGGCTGAAGTTCCTGCACTTGCTGGTTGTATCACGGAAGGCGATAGCATGGATGAATTGCTCAGCAATCTGCAAGATGCCATACAAGGTTGGTTAGAAGTAGCTAATGAAAGTAAAAAAATAGACCTTGTTTCAAAGGTGGTTGAAATTACTGTATGAAGTCAATCTCAGGCAAAAAGCTATGTAAGTAGTTCGGCATAATTAAAAAACAAAACCAGAGAGCATAACGCCCGCGCAGCGGGCGGTATGCTCTTCTCGGTTTTAAGTTTACTTATGCCTAGCTACTTAAAATAGTTGAGCAGAAAGGTTGGACTCTCAAAAAAATTACTGGCAGTCACCATATCTACGAAAAACTAGGTGAGAACAAGATTATCTCTATTCCTGTTCACAAGAATCAAGATTTAAAGATCGGAACTTTAAAGGCGTTAATGAAGATAGCTGAACTAACAGAAGATGAACTGTAATAAACAAGCCAGCCCTCGCTTAGCGAGGGCTTGTTGTGAAGTCTAGTCAAAACCAAGGAGGTCAAAAATTTCACGATCCTTAAGCGGTTGAGCATAGAGCGGTTCAGCACTTTCAAGCATACCCTTAGCCAACTTGAGATATTCCTGCTGCACTTCTAGCACTTCAGGATCGGGTTCCATTTCAAATACCGTGCATTTTTTCAAGCGGCTGCGGCGAATCGCATCAACGGTGCGGAAGTGGGCTAGGGTCTTTAAACCCACGCGATCGTTAAACTTGTCAATTTGATCGGTTCCTTCACTACGGTTGGCGATGATTCCGCCCAGACGCACACGATAGTTTTTCGCTTTCGATTGAATTGCCGCCACAATCCGATTCATGGCAAAGATGGAATCAAAATCATTTGCCGTCACGATCAAACAATAATGAGCATGTTGTAAAGGTGCAGCAAATCCCCCACAGACCACATCGCCAAGTACATCGAAAATTACCACATCGGTATCTTCGAGCAAATGATGTTCTTTGAGAAGTTTGACCGTTTGACCTGTGACATAGCCTCCGCAACCTGTTCCTGCGGGGGGGCCACCAGCTTCAATACACATGACTCCGTTATAGCCTTCAAACATGAAGTCTTCGGTCTGCAACTCTTCAGAGTGGAAATCGACGGTTTCCAGAACATCGATTACCGTGGGAACCATTCTCTTGGTGAGCGTGAAGGTGCTGTCATGCTTTGGATCGCAGCCGATCTGAAGGACTCGCTTGCCAAGATGGGAGAAGGCTGCGGATAGATTGGAAGATGTGGTGGATTTGCCAATACCACCTTTACCATAGACGGCAATTACCAAAGCACCTTCAATGACCATACCTGGGTCTTGATGTACCTGAACACTACCTTCGCCATCTTCACATTTAGTAATTGATGGTGGATGCGCTGTTAAAACTGCCAAAATAAACTCCTATAAAACAATTGTATTAATAAACTTCTCTTGGGCGCAAAGCGCCCAAATCCATTACTTACCGATCGCTGCTTTTGCTTCGTAGAGGGTTTCTACGGTGATCGAGGTGATGCCGCGATCGCTGGCAAACTTCTCCGTATTGCGTTTGATTTTGCCGCGTACAAAGAAGGGGATCTTCTTTAACTCAGCTTCACCATCGGCACTCCAAGTAATTCCTGGCAAATCTTGAGCTACTTGTATGGGAGTGAGAACAGCTTGATTGGAGACTCCTGCGGAGGCGATCGCCTGTTCGTTAATTCCCGTTCCGAGAGGTAAATCGCGACGAATCTCTTGCGATGGCGCAGCGTGCAGATGGCTCATATGTCCCTCGGCAAACTCGAAGTCTTCGCGGAACATGCCAATCAAATGCTCCTCTAGCCCCATCATCAAAGGATGTACCCAGCTATCAAAAATTACATTTGCGCCTTCCCAGCCCATTTGAGGTGAATAACGAGCGGGCACATCTTGAACGTGAATGGGCGCAGAAATTACCGCGCAGGGGATGCCCAATCGCTTGGCGATATGTCGCTCCATCTGAGTGCCAAGCACTAGTTCTGGAGCGGCTTCGGTAACTTTGGCTTCGACGGCAAGATAATCATCGCTAATTACGGCTTCCAGTCCGTGTTTCTTCGCTACTTCGCGCACTTCCCGCGCAAATTCACGGCTATAGGTGCCAATACCGACGAGGGTAAATCCTAGTTCTTCAGTCGCGATTCGCGCAGCCGCAAGGGCGTGAGTCGCATCACCAAAGATAAAAACTCGCTTGCCAGTCAGATAGGTGGAGTCAACCGATCGCGAATACCAAGGTAAACGGGAGGCTTGAGGATTGGCTGGCGATGAAATACGCGAGGCATCCCAATTTCCCAACGTATCAGACTGCGATCGCTGTAATGCTTCACTCACATCAATATCCGCAACCCTTCCAATTTCGGCAATAAAATCACGGGTTGCACCTACACCAATGGGGACGGTCTTGATAACAGGTTGGGCAAAACTGCGCGTCAGCCAAGTGCAGGTGGTGAGAGCAATTTCAGGATAGAGGCAAATATTAAAATCCGCATCGGGGATGCGCATCAAGTCATCGGGCGTTGCTCCCATTGGGGCAATTACATTCACATCAACGCCGATTTCGGCCAGTAACTTAACTACTTCACGAATATCATCGCGACATCGGAAACCCAGAGCCGTAGGACCAATGATATTCGCTTTAGGACGAATATGGGGATCGCGTTTAGGTCTTTGCGTATTAGGCGGTAGCACGATGGGCAAGAGCAAAGTCCGTACTAAATGATAGAGGGTTTCGCTAGCTCCCCAATTTTCTTTTTTAGAATAGGCGGGCAATTCTAAACTCACGATCGGGATTGGCAAACTCATCCCTTTGGCTAGGGAGCCTGGCTGATCCTGAATTAATTCCGCTGTGCAGCTTTCCCCAACTAACATGACCTGAGGTTTGAATCTCTCGTAGGCATCGCGGACGGAGGTTTTTACCATTTCCGCAGTATCTCCGCCGAGATCGCGAGCTTGAAAAGTTGTATAGGTTACAGGGGGACGGCGATCGCGCCGTTCGATCATTGTAAACAATAGATCGGCGTAAGTATCGCCCTGAGGCGCATGAAGTACATAATGCACGCCTTCCATACTAGTTGCAACTCGCATCGCTCCCACATGGGGAGGGCCTTCATAAGTCCAGAGGGTTAATTCCATAGATTGTTTTTTATTGGGTAGTTGGCTGCCAGCGATTAGCGGCTAGTTTATGAATTGTTTTTGGGAAATCTGAATTTTTAGTTCTTAAGATCTAGCTATGAAACCGAAAGCTAAACCGAAAGCTAATCACTAAACTGTTAGTCTTCTACGCCTCTCAAGAGGTCGGGCAAACAATTCCGCTAAGTCGGCGGCTTGGTCGTAACCATGAATCGGTGAAAATACTAATTCAATAGACCATTTCGTTGCCATACCTTCAGCTTCGAGCGGATTGGCTAAGCCCAGCCCACAGACGGTAATATCGGGTTTTGCTTGCCGACAGCGATCTAGCTGCTTTTCTACGTCCTGACCTTCGGAGAGAGCTGTGCCAACTGGTAATAGGTTAATTTCACTCTCCATCAATAGGCGATCGATATAGGGCGTTCCTACTTCGACTAGCTCCATGCCACATTCTCTGGATAGAAATCTTGCTAGGGGAATTTCCAATTGAGAATCGGGGAATAAAAAGGCTTTTCGACCTGCTAGGGTCTGACGATAGCGCTCTAGGGCTATCTTAGCGCGATTTACAGAGGGCGCGATCACTTGCTCAAACTGACTGCTATCAATATGCCAAGCATCCGCGGCGGTTTTGAGCCATGCCGTGGTTCCCTCAATGCCAAAGGGATAGGGGGATGGTAATAGAGTAGCGCCTCTGGCGATCAGCGATCGCACAGTATCGCTGAGAAAGGGCTGTGCTAGAAGTAACTTCGTACCTTTGCCCACGGGAGGTAACTTGGATGCACGGCGAGGCGGAAAGAAATAAACAGGACCAATCCCTAATTTTTCAAATAGTCTTTGGAATTGGTCTTCCACCACATCGGCAAGACTACCCACGATCATCAAACTCGGTTCATCATAGCTATTGGGCAAAACTGGAACCATCGATCCTAGACAAGCATCTTCACCCTGTGTAAAGGTTGTTTCGATGCCACTGCCAGAATAATTCAGAATCCGAACCTTCGGAAAGAATCGCTGATTCAATCGTTCGGAAGCCTTCGCCAGATCGAGCTTGATCACTTCTGAAGGACAAGAGCCTACTAAAAATAAAGTACCAATGTCAGGGCGACGTTCGAGCAACTGATCGACAATGCGATCTAGTTCTTCGTTGGCATCGGCTAGCCCCGCAAGATCCCGTTCGCCAAGAATTGCCGTCCCAAATCTTGGTTCTGCAAAAATCATCACCCCAGCCGCAGACTGGACAAGATGGGCGCAAGTTCGGGAACCAACTACAAGAAAAAATGCATCCTGCATCTTACGGTGTAGCCAGACTATTCCTGTCAAGCCACAAAACACCTCTCTCTGACCCCGTTCCTTTAGTATGGGGATATCTGTCTTGATTTGGTTAGGAACTTCTGTGCAAGGCTCTAGAGCCATGTTTTGCTCTCCTCTGGGAATAAAAACCCAAAAATTTTTAAAGTCTAAGACCCCATTTTAAAAGGGCTAGTCTCTGTCCTATGGCAAAAGCCAGTGATTTGAAGGTAATCAATAAATTAATTCTCTTTACTATATTTAGTAAAACCATGAGACCGATCAAAAAGTTGCAAAGGTTTACAGGAGTATGAGGATCTAGCAATGTTTTGCGGGGATCGTAAGTATATATGCTCGTTTATATATCCATCGAACGGGCAAATGAATGGGTAAAATACTGGCTAATGAAAAAAATAGTAGTGCTAAAAAGGATGGGCGAAGCTTCGCCCATCCTTTTTTAGCACTATAGCTGCCGCCAACTGTATCAAGACATAAAACCCCAAAGAGAGTTGCCGCGCGGAGCGCGGCAACTCTCTTTGGGGTTTTGATTTTGTCCTAACAAAACTGGCGGCAGCTATA
>NZ_LIRE01000705.1 GCF_001402795.1 Pseudanabaena sp. 'Roaring Creek' | reverse complement strand
GGTATAGCTACAGTCACTTGAATGAGGACAAATCAAACCCCAAGAATTGAATGGCGGAGCTTCGCGCCGCCACTCAATTCTTGGGGTTTATGTCCTAGTACAATTGGCGACAGCTATAAACCCTTTCTCAAATCCCAAAAGCAAAAGCCTTGCTAAGCAAGGCTTTTGCTTTAATTAATCCTAAGTCTGTGAAATAAAAAATAGAGTCCATGCTTTGCATGGACTCTATTTTTTATTTTTCAGGGATTCGTACCGCTGCAAAATATTTTTCAGCTTATCGATCTGAATCGGTTTGCTAATGTAGTCACTCATACCCGCATCACGGCAGATATTTTGATCGTCATCGGTAGCATTGGCAGTCATCGCCACGATCGCGATCGGAGGTAATTGCGAGGCGTTTTCGCGATCGCGAATATGTTTAGTTGCCTGTAGCCCGTCCATTTCAGGCATCTGAATATCCATGAGAATTAAATCGTAGGTTTTATCCGCGATCGCCGCGATCGCTTCTTGCCCATTGCCTACGATGTCAGCCTCATAACCGAGGTGTTTGAGTACGCGCATCGCTACTTTTTGATTGACAGGATTGTCCTCAGCTAACAAGATGCTGAATCTAGATAAAGATGGTTCGGGCTTAACTGAAATATCCATGATTTTATGGTGCTGTTTTTTCCCTACCTGAAACCAGTAGCGCGATTGCCAGTAACATTTAACCCATAATTTGGGGCACGCGGAAAAAGTCTTCTTCCCGATCTGGCGCGCAGTCCAGCAAGACTTCGCGATCGGCAAAAGGTTGCAGGATATCGGCGCGAGTAATATTGACGGTGTTAACAGCCCTAGTCGTTGGTTCAACCCCCTCTAACAGAGAATCAAGTTCATTTAGCTGTTGGAAATAGTCCAAAATGCTATCTAGCTGCTTGGTAAAAGAAATTTCTTCGGCTTCAGTTAATTGCAAACGTCCCAAATGGGCGACATGGCGAACTTGATCTCTATCAATCATAATATCTGTGCGATCTTTATATAAGTTTATATGTGGTATGTATAGTTAATTTGTGTTTAGGTTAACCGTTAGGTTTTGGTATTTCTTTGACCATCCTAGATCATCTGGATCGTTTGCCTAAACTATCCCCAAGAATATATTGCGGTTTTCAAGTGAGTGCGTACTCATTTGAAAACAAAAAACAATCTTAGTAAGGGTTTTGAGTTTTCATTTTGCCTACGGCAAAATGAAAACTGCAATATTTATCAGGATATGAATATAGTTCTAATACCAATTCACGAAAGCGTGACAACAGTTTTGCGAACTAAAAACTAAACCTAGCGAGGGTTTTCAAGTTAAAAAATGGCTACGCCATTTTTTAACTTAGTATAAGAATATATAGTAGTCCTAAATCATACGCTCAGCCAATGTTAGCTGAGCGTAAGTCTCTTAGGACTTACACCAAAGATTGCTAGGTTTAATAGGGTTTAATAGGTTAGAAGAACAGATTAATATCGGCTCTACCAGTTGTCTTTAGCCAGTTTTGCGCTTCGATATAGTTGTTGGGAGCAAGTCGTATGGCTCTCACCCAATGATCGGCAGCAATGTTGAAATATTCTTCGGCTTGTTCTTCATCCTGAGCATTTTCCCCTTTATGGTGATAAATCACCGCAACATTGTTCAATGCTTGAGGCATACGGGGATTGAGATCGATCGCCTGCTCGTAAAATTCGAGAGCCTTATCGTGATCGCCATTACTAGCATGAATTAAACCCATGTTGTAATAGATATAACTGCGATCATAGGAATTTTCTTCGAGTTTGAGGGCTTCTTCGTAGTTCGATAGGGCTTCGGCATACTCACCGTCACCTTGAGCGGACATCCCATCTCGATAGTAAGCAAAGGCTTCTTTTTCTTTCTGACTAGCAGGAAAGAGTTTTAAAATCGTGTCGGCAATAACGGTAAAGGTTTGATCGACGAAGTTGTCATTACGTTGCGATCTAGGCATAGTTCTTTATAAATTTGCAGTCAGTTGTTAATCAGCATATCAAAAGCCTGATATATATGAGGTTTCGTTTTGTGATAATGCTGTTCTGTAACGTTACTTTTTGGCGATATTTTTTACTGACAGTGCAAATTAATGACAATTAAGTCAAGCTTAATGCCAAATTTTTGCCAAGAATATTTAGGCTTCGCTTTTTGTTTATATAACTTAACTTTAGCCGTTTATTCGTGACATTCGTAAAGCATAGCTTAGCCATGCTTTACGAATGTTGCAATTAATTAGGCTTAGGCGTAGCCGCGACCTCTAGGGCGATCGTTGTTAGTACGTTCACCACGAGGCTTAGCCTTATTAACGCGTAGGGTTCTTCCCATCCATTCGGCTTCGTTAAGCGCCGCGATCGCCGCTTCTTCTTGGGCATCATCCTCCATATCAACGAAGGCGAAACCCCGAACCCGACCTGTTTCTTGGTCGGTGGGCAATTGCACGCGTTTTACAGTGCCGTAGTCTGAGAAGACGCTTGTCAAATCATCCTTAGCAGCTTGATAAGACAAATTTCCAACGTAAATAGTCACAGTCAGTTCGCTCCAAAAAAGAGATCGATAAAATAATTTAGCCAGTCTTCGGAAAAGACTCGCTCGATCCGAGATCTCACAAATCCAACCTAAATTTCAGCTTTGATATAAGTTTACCGTTTAGCCGCAACAATTTGCGTAGGCTGTATTACAAAGCTTTGTCCAAGTAATGCTAAAGAGCGCATAAACCGTAAAAAATGGCGATCGATTCCTTGCTGTAAGCGGTATTTCTCGTTATGGGCGATCGCTTATGCTTCAAGTCTTTGAGAATTAGCTTAAAATATCAGTCTAAAGAAATAAGTCAAATTACTTACTAGTTAGCGTTTGCGAGGAGTTTGACGAGAAATTTTTACCAAACTTAAAGATAATTAAAAATTTAAAAATGGGGAGACAAAGTTAATTTATTACTTTTTTATTACTTGGTTATTCGCCCTTTTCTTGGTGATCAATATGCATGAGGTTTTGTCGTTAAGGCTGGGCATAATTAAAAACCAGCATCGAAACCCGTAGCGGTAGTGGGTTATGATGGCAGATGTCTAAAAATTTTCTCTGTTCACTCTGGCTCGAAGTAAAGCTATATAAATAGTTTTATCAAAACAGCTATCAAAAAAAGCTATAAAAAATATGGGTAAACAAAGCCGCCTGCTTGCCTTTGTATTGGCAGTTTTATTGGGGGCTGTGTATCTCATCGTAAATCATCCACCTAAGTTAGGGCTAGATTTACGGGGTGGTGCGCAGCTTACACTCCAAGCAAAAATTAATCCCGAACAAGGAATTAATGAAATTACACCACGCATTATGGAAACTGCAAAGTTTGTGGTGGAGCAACGTATTAATGGCTTGGGTGTTTCCGAAGCAACAATTGTGATATCGGGTAATAATCAACTAGTCGTGCAACTGCCTGGGGTAAACGATCCTGCGCAGGCTGAACGGGTAATTGGGACAACTGCCCAGCTTGATTTTCGGAAGCAAAAAAAAGGAACTGAAAGCGAGCTAAGGGCAAGATTGCAAATTCAGCAGGCGGCAACGCTGCAACGTGAAATCCTAAAAAACTCTGGCGATCAAAAGGCGATCGCTGATAACGAAGCGGAATATCAAAAGAGTGTAGAAGCACTGAAGGGGATTTTTGAGCGCACAGGTTTAAGCGGCAATATGCTCAAGGATGCAGTCGCATCGCCATCGGGCAATGGTCCTGATTCTTGGCAAGTGGCGCTCACCTTTGATGATAAAGGCGGCGATCTATTTGCGAAAACTACTGGTGAAATTGGCGGTACTGGTCGCGCTTTAGGTATTTTCTTAGACGATAAGTTGATTAGTTCTCCATCCGTTGGTCCCGAATTTCAAGGCAAGGGTATTACTGGTGGAAGAGCTGTAATTACAGGAAACTTTACGCTTGATACGGCTAACGAACTTGCTTTGCAGTTAAGAGCAGGAGCCTTACCAGTGCCTGTAGAAATTGTTGAAAACCGTACTGTCGGGGCTACCCTTGGGGCGGACAGTATCCTGAGTAGCATTTATGCTGGGGTTGCGGGGCTAGTCTTAGTCATCATTTTTATGGTGCTCTATTACCGCATTTTAGGTGTGGTTGCCGATATTGCCCTCATTACCTATGCGGTGATTACCTTTGCTTCGTTTTGTCTGTTAGGCGTGGTCTTGACTTTACCAGGCATTGCAGGATTTATTCTCAGTATCGGTATTGCTGTGGATGCCAATGTATTAATTTTTGAACGGACAAAAGAAGAGTTAAACGCAGGAAGAACTCTCTACAAATCCGTTGAAGCTGGCTTTTATCGAGCTTGGTCGAGCATCCTTGATAGCCATGTAACCACCCTGATTTCTTGTTTTGCCCTGTTTTGGCTTGGTTCGGGATTTGTCAAAGGATTTGCGGTTACTTTAGGCGTTGGGGTGCTGGTGAGTGTCTTTACGGCGGTGACATTGAGCCGATCGCTGATGTTGGCAATGATCAGCAATCCCCTATTTCGGAAGCCAGAATATTATGGCGTAAAGGCTTTTGGCAAAATTTCTCCAACTAAAGTTGAGGTGGAAACTAAGTCCGAGGATAAATCGGGCGATCGAGAAAACGGTAATAAAAAAGACAATACAGGTGCAGTGCTATGAAATTAGATGTAATTAAACATGGTCGCCTTTACATCACGATTTCCACGACAGTGATTGTGGCGGGTTTAATCGCGATGGTTCTCTCCTTTCAACAGTTAGGATCGCCTTTACGCCTCGGTATTGACTTTACGGGTGGTTCTAATATTACGCTCGGTTTGGCTTGTAATGCTGGCAATTGTGGTAAGCCCATTGATGTGGCTGTGATCCGCCAAGCGGTAGAAAGTAAGGGTTTTAGTAATAGCGTCATTCAGTTAGTTGAGGGCAAAGACCTTAAGGGTATATCGGTTCGGACATCCCATCTCTCCTCTGAGCAGCGGGTCAAGCTCAAGGAAACTATGACTGAATCGTTGAAGCAGTATGGAGAAGTTGACCCCAAGAAATCCCAGATTGATGAAGTCGGCCCCGCGATCGGGCAGCAGGCTCTCAATAATGGTTTGCTTGCCCTTGGTTTATCCTTTGCGGGGATCGGTGTTTATCTTGCCTTTCGCTTTCAACTGGACTATGCCACCTTTGCGATCGTGGCGCTGTTCCACGATATTTTTGTCACTGCTGGTGTATTTGCCATTTTAGGGCTGACGATGGGGGTAGAAATTGATAGTTTATTTATCGTTTCAATGCTCACGATCTGCGGCTTCTCCGTTAACGATACGGTGGTAATCTACGATCGCATTCGCGAAAATGTGAAGATCGATACGGATACGACCAGTTTTAATGATTTGGTTAATGCTTCGGTAAATCAAACCCTCTGGCGATCGATCAATACCACTCTCACGGCAACTTTGCCTTTAATTGCTATTTTCCTATTCGGTGGTGCGACGCTAAGGTTTTTCTCGCTGGCTTTGATCGTTGGGTTCCTGTCGGGGGCTTATTCCAGTATTTTTAATGCCAGTATTTTGCTCGCTTGGTGGCGTAGCCGTCAGGTGACAGTTCGTCAACCGCCCCTCGAAGCCAACTAGATAAAAAGCTTAGAGATTCGCTATTAATTTAAAGTGTCTGTGGCTTCGACTACGCTCAGCCAACGTTATAACAAGTTAAGAAATGGCGTAACCATTTTTTAACTTGTTATCCCTTACGAGGTTTAGTTTTTACAGCGCTTTGCGCTCAAACCCAAACCAAGAAGAATTTTGAAAGCGTTGCTTCGCAACGCTTTCAAAATTCTTCTTGTGGTTCGTTCGATCGGTAATTGCTGTAATTCGCAAAAGTGTTGTCACACTGTCGTGAATTGGTATAAAAGGACAAAATCATCTCCCGAGAAGAGAAGGTTGGCGCGAAGTGCCAGCCTTCTGCTCTTGGGGGAAGGAGGGTTTTCGCACTACCGAAGGTAGCGAGGAAACCCCATAATTCAATAGACTGGGAAACGCTATATACTTACCTCAATGCTTGGTCTGAGTTATGAATGAAGAAGACATCAGCAATATTGCTCAGCCCCGATCTGAAATAAATTCCGATCAAATATCTGATCCTGATCCACTGCTCGAACGACAAATCCAACGTCTGATCGAAGTCCAAACCTATTTGCGGTGGATATTTGACGGATTTCTGTGGTTGACCGTGGGAACGGCAAGCATTTGGGCTTTGCGATCGGATATTGAGCTATGGTTTGCCTCGTTTACATGGGCGGCGGTGCGGATGACTTTGGCTTACAATCGTTTGCCGATGTTAGGCTTGGGGATATGTGTGGCAATGACCTTAGCGACTTTGGTTTGGCAGAGTTCGATTATTTTATGGGGACTGAATCAACGGGAAAAGCGATCGCTTGCCACTCAAGTAAAAAGAATTCAAGCAAAAGGTAAAAGCCATCCATTATGGCGCTGGGTTTGTGAGGAGAAATTATAGCTGCCGTCAACATAAAAAAGATGGTTGTTGCGCTCCGCGCAACAACCATCTTTTTGGGTTTATTCCTTACGTTGCTATAAAGTGAACAATTAGAAACCATTTAAGAATTCACTAGATCCCCCCAGCCCCCCTTAAAAAGGGGGGAGAATTAAATTTTTCCCCCTTTTTAAGGGGGATTGAGGGGGATCTCTTAGAGTTTTTGACCGCAGAAAGTACTTCTTAAATGGTTTCTTAGTATTGCGCGGCAAAGCCGCGCAATACTCATTGTTCACTAGGGAGTAATTATGGCTATTAAGGTTTTACATCTCTCTGATATTCATCTTGGCAGTACGACCCATGGCAAGATTAATCCGCAAACGGGTTTAAATACTCGTCTTGAGGATTTTGTGGCGGCGCTAACCCTCTGTATCGATCGCGCGATGCGGGAACCAGCCGATTTAGTTCTCTTTGGTGGGGATGCCTTTCCTGATGCCACGCCGCCGCCCTTGGTGCAGCAAGCCTTTGCCAAGCAGTTTCGTCGTCTTGCCGATGCTGGGATTCCCACGGTTTTATTAGTTGGTAACCACGACCAGCATTCGCAGGGAGTCGGTGGTGCGAGTTTAGCTATTTATCGCAGTCTTGCCGTACCGAATTTTACCGTAGGCGATACGATCGCCACCCATCGTATTTCTACTAACGCGGGGGCAATTCAGATTATTACCCTACCTTGGATTACGCGATCGACTCTACTCACGAAGTCGGAAACCGAAGGATTTTCGATGGCAGATGTGAATCAATTCCTGATCGATCGCTTACAGGTGGTGATCGAAGGTGAAATTCGGCAACTCGATCCGAGCTTACCAACGATTTTATTGGCTCATGTAATGGTGGATACGGCAACCTACGGCGCAGAGAGGTTTTTGGCGGCGGGCAAGGGATTCACGATTCCATTGTCGATGTTAACCCGCGAAGCCTTTGATTATGTGGCATTGGGGCATGTGCATCGACATCAAATTCTTGCCACGCAACCAATGGTGGTTTATCCAGGCAGCATTGAGCGGGTTGATTTTGGCGAAGAGAATGAGGCAAAGGGCTATTGCTGGTTAGAAGTTGAGAAAGGGAATGTAAAATTTGAGTTTTGTCCAATTCCGACCCGCGTATTTCGGACAATCGAAGTAGATGTGACACAGGCGGAGGATCCGCAGGCAAAGTTACTCAAAGCAATTCAAAAAGGGAAAATCGATCGGGCGATCGCGAGGCTGATTTATAAAATTAAAGCCGAACAACTAGCGCTAATTGACGATCGCTTACTCCATGAAGCCATGGAAAGCGCCCATAATTATTCTCTGATTCCAGAAGTGGTCAGCCAAAATCCACGGAGTCGAATGCCCGATCTCAGCACTGCGGAAGCCCTCGATCCGATGACGGCGCTGAAAACCTATCTCAGTACTAGAGAAGACTTACAAAATCTGGAACCTGAAATGCTGAATGCCGCTCAAGAACTACTCAGTGAGATTGGGCTGGCTATGGATAGTATCGATCCTGCGATTGATACGACTCAAGCTAGTCAATTGGTGATAAGTTTCGACTAGTTGAGATTGCAGAGTGACGAGGGGAACCTGTCGCAGCGCCGCAGCGCGATCGTAAATTTGTTCGATACTAATATCATCGCGATCGTCGGTTTCTAAAAAGAACCGCCCCTGCGGAATGGTGGCGATCGCTGGCACTACAGGAGAGCGATCGCTTAAAACTGCTGCTCCAAATGAAAAGTAAAAACCATGTTCGAGCAATTGTTGAAAGACTTCCTTTTTTTTGTGAAAGCCATGAACGATCCAAGGAATGACAGATTTCGTAGTTTTCTTTAAAGCGATTAGTTCGGAAAAGGCTCTTACACAGTGGATTACCAATGGCTTTTGTAATGTTTCCGCTAATTCTATATGTCTTTGCAAAATTGTAATTTGCAATTCCATTGGTAAATCAATATTGCGATCGAGTCCGCATTCTCCAATCGCGATTACTTCTGGTAATTTCGCCAATATTTCCAGATTTTGGTAAGCCTCTTCCCACGATGACATGGCTATAAACCAAGGGTGTAAGCCCAGACTACAGGTAGGCGGTAATGAGTGGGCTGGCAAGTCCGTATTGACATGCAGGGTTTGCAGGTTGATCAGATTTTGACATTGGCGATCGCGATGGGTATGGAAATCAATAAACATTTTGATTAGCCCCCAAGGTGTGACAACGGAAGTAATTCTAAAATGGTTCCTAAAATGGTTTCTAAAATGATTCCTAAAATGATTCCTAAAATTGGTAGCCGATGCTGAAATAGAGCGAAGACTCTTGCAAATTAGAGCCGCGATCGCTGAGGTTTACAAATGGAATTGCATAATCTAGCCGTAGGTTTAGCCGTTTAATTGGCTCGAAAAGAATACCCAATCCACCACCAGCTAGAAAGTTCTGATTGGGTAGCACGTTGAGATTTCTAGAGTTGTTCCAAACTGTACCGAGATCGACAAAAGGAGCTAACTGGAGAACTGTGCGATCTTCCTCATTTCGCGCCACCACAAATCGGCTCTCCAAAGAAAGGCGGATACCGTTGTCACCTGAACGCACATTTTGACGAAATCCCCGCACCGATTGCCCACCTCCAATCACAAACTGCTGCGATGGCAAAAGCGGATCAGCCGAGAATTGAGTATCTAATGATCCGATCAAAATTGTGTCAGTGCCAAGAACTTGAACTCGTTGAATCTGACCTAGCCAGCTAAGGAAAGCTGCACTAGGATTGGTGACAAAAGTTGCACCAAATAAGCCTGTCCCAAGACTAAACTGCGATCGCAATGACCAAACTCCATCAGTGTCGCGACTGGTATAGTCTTGTCCAAATTTAAATACACTGGTGCGACTAGTCCCATCGGCTTCGGCTCCAATCCCAAATGGCACAGCCAGATCGTTAAATAGGAATGTTTGACCTCTTTGATATTCATAGCCTAGAGACAGGGCAAATTCTTCACGGGGATTACGAATCAAGGGCTGGCGATAGGTAGCGGAGTAAACTTCATTATTGCCCCGAATATTAAAGACATCAAATGGGGACTGGGTAATGCGGTAGTTGCTGGGGGCAAAGCGAACTGATACAGTTCCATTCATCGGGTTGACAGGAATGCTAAAACCAAAATCATATTGGTTAGAGCCGCCTGTTGTAGTTCTGTAATAATTGGCGGTAAATACATCTCCCAATCCAAAAAGATTGCGGTAGTTTAGCCCCGCACCCATGCGCTCAGAACCAACCGCAGGTGGGGAAAAGTTATCAAAACTGACAGAACCTGTCAGTTGATTTGCCTCAACAACTGTAATCGTGAGTATACTCAAACCAGCTTTGCTACCAGCTTTGAGGCTAGCATCTACGCTGGTAAAATTGGGATCGGCACGGAGAAGCCGCAGTTGATCTTCGAGGTTATTGGTGTTGAGGGGAGTGCCAATTCCTAGCTCAGTTCGCGATCGCACGTAGTCTGGATTAAGTGCATTAACACCAACAACTTCGATTTTTTCGACTTTTCCTTCCAAAACCTGAATCTTGGCAACACCATCAACGACACTTTGAGGAGTATATATCGCTTGAGAAGTGACATAGCCATTACTGACATACAGTTGGGTAATGGCATTGGTGGCGGCTATGAGTTGCTCTTCCGTAACTGATTTTCCTTCGAGAGGTTCGATGATGGGACTGAGCTTCGCTGCATCGAAAACTGTACTGCCAATAACTTCAATTCTTTTAATTGGAATTGCTTGAGTGATTTGATTTTGAGAAGTTTGATTTTGAGAAGTTTGATTTTGAGAAGTTTGATTTTGAGAAATTTGAGCTTGAGAAGTTTGAACTTGAGCAACTTGAGATGGAGAAGTTAGAGAAGAATGGGCTAAGTTTTGTGAGGGAATAGAACTAGTTGATAATGAAGGTGTTAAATCTGTGGAAATTGGATAAGCTTTAGCCGATAACCCGCAATCTGTTGCTACTAATGCAAGGGTAGAAAGCCCTAATAATATTGGATGAATTCTTGCGAGCTTGACCTTTAATTCCGCTATTTTTGGGCGCATAGTTCTTGTTTTTACGTTGATTCCTCACTAACAGTAAAAACGTTAGCATATGTCAGTCTTAATTAAATGTATTATTGCAATGAAGTATCAATAGTATAGTATAAGTTTATATTGTTAAGTCTCAGTAAAAATTTTGATGGGGTTGTGGGAGATTATGTTGAAGTCAACTTGGGGAAAGTATTGGGCAACAACTGCGATCGCGATCGCCTTATCTCCAGCATTATTGTTGACAGCCCCAGTCAACGCCCAATCAATACCGATCACTGCCGCGCAAGATGGGACTGGCACAGTCATATTGCCAAATGGACAAAGATTTGACATAACAGGCGGAACGCAAGCAGGAACAAATCTCTTCCATAGTTTTCAGCAATTTGGCTTAAGTCAAGGACAAATCGCCAACTTTCTCAGTCAACCCAACATTCAAAATATCCTTGGTCGAGTAGTTGGAGGAGATCCTTCCGTCATCAATGGACTAATTCAACTGACAGGCGGCAATTCTAATCTCTACATCATGAATCCCGCAGGGATTATCTTTGGGAATAATGCCAGTTTGAATGTACCAGCTTCTTTTACAGCTACGACTGCTAATGGAATTCAGGTTGGCAATGGTTGGTTTGGCATGAATACTAGCGTCAGTGATCTGAAGAATCTGACAGGAACTCCCAATGCTTTCGCCTTTACTAGTCCGACATCGCCACTAACTCAAGGACAAAC